>CAYLWK010000385.1:0-4358 GCA_964387255.1 uncultured Oligoflexia bacterium | reverse complement strand
GCCATGGTCGTTAAAAAAGCAATCAAACCTCGTTCAAGCGAGTCTCCAGCAATTTTTCCAATCAAAATGGGACCTCCCAAAGTTGCTACTGAAACATCGCCCGTCACCATTTTCCCGATTGAAACGAGGTTTCTCCAAGAAAATTCCAGCATCCGAAACGTTCCCTTGGCCAGAAGTAAAAACGGATTCCACTCACGTTCAACCACGGTTTCAGGTTTTGCCAAAACCATATAAGGCATAATCCCAATGGTGTAAGTCACTTGCTTTCGTAGCGAGGGATCTCGAGACTGGTTTGCTTGTGGAGTCAACATCGCCTCCATTCGTTTTCCATTTCGTTCCCATTGCACAGGCACTTGCGGTTTGATCTCAGAGGTTTCTGTTTCGGCCTGAGCTTTCATCGCTGTCTCTGATGTTTTTCCCTGCTCAAGCTCTAATTGTTTTAAGTTTTCTTTTGTAGCTTTTTGGATTGTTTCCTTCAGCTCATCAAAGCTATTCACAACACTCCCACCGATCGATATAAATCGGTCTCCTTCTTGAAGACCCGCATTTGCTGCTGGAGAATCCGAAACTGTTTTACGAATAAAAAGTTCAGAGGAAAAAATACCTAAGTCCTTATCTAATGAGATCTTTTTCTTAGGAAGCTTTAGGCTAACAACTTTCTTTTGGTCAGACTCGGCACTTTTTTGAAGCACCACTGATACAATTGGCGCGGTTTCATTTTGGTAAGCTTTTTCAAGTTCATAGAAACTTTGAATAGACTGATTCTCCCACTGAATCACACGATCGCCTGTTTCTAAACCATTTTGCCCTGCAACTGATTTTGGATCGGAAACGCCAATCGTAGGGCTCTTCGCCACAGGCGATAGACCGGGGATCACACCCACAAACTTTTCTTCCCCATAAATCGTATAGCCTATTTCTTTTTGAGTTTTCACTTCAAGATCGATTGGGGTTTGTTTATCTTTTCGCAAAACTTTTAAATTTAACGTTTTTCCCGGAGCAGCGTTCACAGCGAGCAAAAACTCTTTGTAGCGTTTGATTTTCTCTCCATTGATTTCAAGAATTCGGTCTCCCGGTTGAAAACCTTCTGATTCAGCATAGCTGCCTTGTTCAACTCGTCCTACCGTGTTGGCTAACTGAGGCTCCCCAATAGCCAAAATTGCCATGAAAACAACAATGGCAAAGAGAAAATTAAAAAGAGGGCCCCCAAAAAAAATAAAAAATCGTTTCCATGGAGCTTGTGCTTGTAAGGATCGATGTTTAAGTTCTGGTGGCAACTCCTGACCAGGCTCTTCGCCCAAGAGCTTAACGTACCCACCTAAAGGAATCGCTGAAACACGAAACTCAGTCTCTCCAACTTGCTTTTTAAATAATCGCGGTCCAAATCCGACTGAGAATGCCTCTGCCTTCACTTTAAAAAGCTTGGCGAATAAAAAATGGCCAAACTCGTGGACAATTACAAGAGGCGCTAAGATAATTAAAAAACCTAAAACTGATGTCACTGCGCTGTCTCCATTTCCTTCCCAAAAACTCGATGGCTCTAAAAAAGCCAAGACCGCTCAATACTCTTTTAATCTGCTTTGAATTTGTTTTAAACGCATCGATGATCTAAACCAAGCTCATTAAACCAAGATAAAACACGGGAAGTGCGAATATCACCCCGTCAAACCGATCCATGAACCCCCCATGTCCTGGGAGCAATCCACCGGAGTCTTTCGTACCCACCGCCCTTTTTACCAGGCTCTCACAAAGATCGCCAATTTGGGAGAAAATATAGACGCTAAGAGTCAAAATCATGACAGTTTGCTGGCTTTGGTAATAAAAGAGCTGCTTGGCTAAAACCAGCCCCAGAATAAAACTTAACCCCAGTCCCCCAAGGCTGCCTTCAACCGTTTTGCCCGGGCTGACTTTGGGAAACAAAAGATGCTTTCCAAAAGTCTTCCCCGCTAAATATGCACCAATATCTCCTGACCAAATAACTCCTAAATAAAAGAAAATCCAATTCGGCGCGACACGGTAAACTGAAACTAAAAGCAGTGGAAGCGCACCCAAATAAACAAGTGCGAATCCAGACGCAAGGGTTTCAATGAGATGGGATTTCAATTGATTTTGAGACAACGACCTTGTGGAAATGAGATGCACCGCAAAGAGAAACGTAAATAGAAGCGACACGCTATAGTACTGAATCTGATCAAAATAAATATCAATTAAATGAAACACCAGAACAGCTAAGACCAAGCTCGTCTTTTTTAGACCACGATCTTTAAGCTTAAAAAAGACGGATCCAAATTCAAGGCTAGCCATCACACTAATCGTTAAAGCCAGAAGGCGAACTCCCCAATACCCACCTTCAATGAGAACACTGAGTAGAAGTGCGCCACCAACCACCGCTGTGATAGAGCGCTTCACTAAGTTAGGAGATACCTTCTTCACTGAGCATTCCTCATCAATGCTTCCGCAACTGATTGTTTAGGCTCAATCCCTCCAAACTTTCTCAATCTGCCTTGATAGCTCTCGATTGCTGCCTCGAAATCTTCCGGTAGAAACTCCGGCCAACACAGCTCCGAATAAAAATATTCTGCATAACTTGATTGCCAGAGTAAAAAGTTACTCAATCGTTGTTCACCGCCCGTACGAATCAACAAATCAACATCCGAAAACGACTCCAAACACGAAGTCCATAGATAGGCATCCATGGTCGCTTCAGTAATCGCTTCTGGGTCGAGTCTTCCCTCACGACAGAGTTGAGCGATTTTTTTTGTGGCATTTAGAATTTCGTCACGAGATCCATAGGAAACTGCAAATGATAGTCTCATGCCATCACACTCTGATAAATAGGCTTCTGTTTCTCGAATCACAGCTTGAACATCTGGATCGAGTCTCTCGACCTGACCGATGGCGAACGCTCTTATATTTTCTTTCTTTAACTCTTGCCTTTCTCGCTTTAAATACTTCTTCAAAAGTTTCCAAAGCACGCGTCTTTCTTCAACTGGCCGCTTCCAGTTTTCCGTTGAGAAGGCAAAAAGGGTGAGCGCTTTCACGCCCGATTTACTTGCAAACCGAACGATGTCTTTAACTCTTGAAGCTCCTCGAACATGGCCAAACACTCTGGCATGCCCTCTTTTTTGAGCCCAACGACCATTCCCATCCATAATGATCGCCACATGATTTGGAATTTTATGACTCTGATCACTCACCATGCCATCCTTCATTTACCCCGTCAGAAGCCTTCCCCACTAGTCAATTCCGTTAACTCTTAAATGGATAGTATCTCTTTTTCCTTGGCTTCCATCATCTGATCAACATCTGCGACCTTGGAATCTGTCTTTTTTTGCACTTCTTCCATCGCACGTTTTGCTTCGTCTTCAGAAATGTCTTTTGATTTCTCGCCTTTTTTTAACTGTTCATTAGCATCTCGACGATGATTCCGAATGGCAACCTTAGTGTCTTCGCCCATTTTCTTAATCATTTTCACAAGATCTTTTCGTCGTTCTTCGGTCAATGCCGGCATTGGAATTCGAATGATTTTGCCATCATTTTGAGGCGTGAATCCTAAATTTGCAGCTAAGATTGCTTTTTCAATCGGGCCCACCATGTTTTGCTCCCAAGGAGCAATCTGAATCGTCTTCGCATCAGGCGTCGTCACATTGGCCACCTGATTTAAAGGTACATTGGATCCATAATAATCGACCTGAACAGGCTCAACAAATCCAGCAGAAGCTCTGCCTGTGCGCACGCGTGATAGCTCTTTCTTTAAAGCGTCTAGGCTTTTCGACATGTCGGATTCCATTTCTCGAATCAATGCTGGAACTCCATCATTTGCTAAACTTGCCATTCTTACCTCCTTAGAACTTCAACCCTCGAAGTCTACCTCTCATCATCAAGCGGTGGGAACGTTTTCAGCCACTAACGTTCCAATCGTTTTTCCATTCACTACTTTCTCTAAATTTCCACGCTCATTCATTTTAAAAACAATAATCGGAAGCTTATTATCCATACACAGCGAGATCGCCGTTGAATCCATCACTTTCAACTCTTTTTTTAGAACCTCAATATAAGGAACCGTATCGTAGCGCTTTGCATCTGGATTTTGAAGAGGGTCATCCGAGTAGATTCCATCCACGCGGGTCCCTTTGAGTACAACCTGGCTTCCAACCTCAACTGCTCTCAACGCTGCAGTTGTGTCAGTCGTAAAATAAGGATTACCAGTTCCTGCACCAAAAATCACAATTCTCCCTTTTTCAAGGTGTCGAATCGCCCGCCTTCGAATATACGGCTCAGCCAATTCCTGCATCTCAATCGCCGTTTGAACTCGTGTATGAATGCCTTCGTTTTCCAAAGCATCTTGCAACGCCAAA
>CAYLWK010000384.1:0-3277 GCA_964387255.1 uncultured Oligoflexia bacterium | reverse complement strand
CTTGGGGATGAGTCAAATCGCTCGCGAGGAATTTGAAAATGCGATTGAGTTGGTTTTTAAATTAGAAGAAGAAAACTTTCTCACACGTGACAAAAAGGTATCTCTCGGAAACCTTTTCGTAGCTTTTGCAGGTTTTTTACATTCTCAGGGAGACCTTGCAAAACGTTTTCATGAGCAACATCCAAATATCAGTCGAATTTGGGTCAACGGGAGTGAAATCGATCTTGACCAACTGGTGGTTCAAAATATTCAAACAGCAGCAACGTTATTAGATCAAGCGGAAAAACTAGACCCTCAGGAACCTTCTATTTATTTTGCTCGAATTGAGAATCTCCTTAGATCGGGAATTAGTCCAGCAACAAAACGACAAATCACTCAAACACTTGAAAAAGCAGAAGAGAGACTCAATCAATTTCCAAAAGGACTTAAGCGACATAAGTATCAAGGCTACTTTCATTTTACATCTGCACTGATTGCTCTTTCTGAGAACAATACTGAGACTTTTAATAGTCACTTTGAGTCGCTAAAAGCACTCGCCGATGGATTAAAAAATCCTAATTTCTCGATCGAAATTGGAAAAGAGCAGGATGCGGATTGGCTAGAGACACAACAAATCAAAACCCAATCGTTACTGGAACGACTTTTAACGAAGCTAACGAACCAAAAAGAAAAACGATAGTAACCCAAAGCTTAAAAAACGCTTCTCTAATCATCGCCCCAAGGTGGGCATGAGCAAACCAAGTTACGATCTCCATAGGCACCATCGATTCGAGAAACACTTGGCCAAAATTTTCGATCTTTCACCCAAGGAAGAGGGTACACTGCCTGCTCTCTTGTATAAGCATAATCCCAATCTGACGAAGCGATCGTCGTGGCCGTGTGGGGCGCATTCTTAAGTGGATTAGAAGTCCGATCATAGTCCCCCGTCTCAATTTTTTTAATTTCTTCGCGAATTGCGATCATGGCATCACAGAATCGATCAAGCTCTGCTTTGGTTTCACTTTCAGTGGGCTCAATCATCATAGTTCCGGCCACAGGCCACGACATCGTAGGAGCGTGATACCCATAATCCATCAGCCGTTTCGCCACATCCTCCACTTCGATTCCAGCCAGTGCTTTCAACGGCCGTAGATCGATGATGCACTCATGAGCCACTAAGCCTTTTTCCCCTCGATATAAAATTGGGTAATGCTCATTGAGCCGCTGAGCAATGTAGTTGGCGTTTAAAATTGCAACCTCAGAGGCACTTTTTAAGCCCTCACTCCCCATCATCTCGATATAAGCGTAGGAAATAGGCAAGATACTTGGGCTTCCCCAAGGTGCCGCGGAAACAGGACCGATCGCTTTTTCTAAACCTTCTCCCATAGTCACAATCGGATGGGTCGGCAAAAAAGGCTTTAAATGACTTTTAACACAAATGGGTCCCATTCCAGGTCCACCCCCACCATGGGGAATGCAAAATGTCTTATGAAGATTTAAATGACAAACATCGGGTCCATAATCACTCGGTCGACACAGTCCAACTTGAGCATTCATATTCGCTCCGTCCATGTAGACTTGACCACCATGCTCATGAATAATGCCACAAATCTCTCTGATTTTTTCCTCAAACACCCCATGTGTGGAAGGATAAGTCACCATCAATGCACCCAACTCCTTCGAGTGAGCTTGAGACTTTTCACGAAGGTCCTCTAAGTCAATATTGCCTCGATCGTCACACCGAACAGGGACGACTTCAAAACCACTCATCACGGCACTTGCTGGGTTGGTTCCATGGGCCGATGTAGGAATTAAACAGATTTTTCGATGCGACTCACCTCGAGCTTCGTGAAAAGCGCGAATGACTAAAAGACCTGCATACTCACCTTGTGATCCAGCATTGGGCTGCATCGAGACTGCATCAAACCCAGTGATCTCACATAGTCGTGTTTCAAGGGTTTGAATCAAAGCCTGATAGCCCTGAGTTTGTTCAGATGGTGCAAATGGATGAATCTCAGCAAACTCTGGCCAAGTCACGGGAAGCATCTCGGTCGTTGCATTAAGCTTCATGGTGCACGACCCTAGGGGAATCATAGAAAAATTTAAAGAAAGGTCTTTTGATTCGAGTCGCCTAATATAACGAAGCATTTCAGTTTCAGAGTGAAACTCATGAAAGACCGGGTGAGTTAAAAAATCACTCTCTCGTTTCTGACCCAGCTTAAAGTCTTCTTTCCATTCAAGGTTTTTCTGATTTTTTTGAGCAATATCAAACACGGATACTAACTCTTCTAAATCTGCTGTCGTCACAGCTTCATGAAGAGAAATCCCAAGCACATCTTTTGGGTAGTCTCGCAAGTTGATTTTCTTGCTCCGAGCAGATGCTAAAATTTCTTCTTTCTTGCCATTCACGCTAACTAAAAGCGTGTCGAAAAAATTCGAATGAACCAAGCTAAACCCCAGCTGCTCCAACGCACTTGCTAGGCTCACTGTCTGAAAATGAATTTTACGAGCAATTCTGCGTAGGCCCTCCGGGCCATGATAAATGGCATACATCGATGCCATGATTGCTAATAAAACCTGAGCAGTGCAAATATTACTGGTCGCCTTTTCACGGCGAATGTGTTGTTCGCGAGTTTGCAGCGCCAAACGATAAGCGTGCTTTCCGTCTCGATCCTTTGAAACCCCCACGATACGTCCAGGGAGTTTTCGCTTAAATTGATCGGTCGTCGCAAAAAACGCTGCATGCGGCCCCCCAAACCCCAAAGCCACCCCAAATCGCTGGGTGTTTCCAACGCAGGCATCCACCCCCATCTCTCCTGGAGGCTTTAATAAAACAAGGCTCATCAAGTCTGCAGCACACACCACAAAACAATTGGAGCATTGAGCTTTTTCTATAAATGATGTGTAATCAACCACCGCTCCATCCGTATTAGGATACTGAATCAATGCCCCAAAAAGAGAGTCAAATTCTTCAACACTTTCCCAGCGAGCTATCTGTACTTCAATTCCAAGCGGCTTAGCACGCGTTTGAATCACGGCAATGGTTTGAGGATGAACGTCTTCTGAAACAAAAAACGTTTTTTTGCTACGATCTTTTCGTTGAGCAAAAAACATGGCCATCGCTTCAGCTGCTGCTGTTGCTTCATCTAGCAAGGAAGCATTTGCAATAGGAAGCGCTGTGAGGTCTTGCACCATCGTTTGAAAGTTTAAAAGTGCCTCTAAGCGACCTTGAGAAATCTCTGCTTGGTAAGGCGTGTACTGTGTGTACCATCCTGGGTTTTCTAGGATGTTTCTTTGG
>CAYLWK010000383.1:0-5751 GCA_964387255.1 uncultured Oligoflexia bacterium | reverse complement strand
ATGATTAATGAACGCTCAAGTACATCATTTCTTGCAGATCGAGCAGTAGAATTTAAGCGAGACTCTCCAATTCTAAAAAGTGGCTTTGGAAAAGATCGCTCCTCAATCTCAAAATCGCTTGTTTCAAAAATTAACTCGGTTGCCAAACGAAGTCCTCTCAAAGTACCTCTGAGTCGACAGTAAAGAGCATACTTCGGCAATAGTCGACCCACGATTGAACCAGGCCAATTTTGAGCATCAATGCCGTGAATTGCTTTTAGGTACCCAGCTGAATCAAGGCTTTGAGACTGATAACAAACCTCACGATACATCGATGACAGTTGAGCGTCTATTGACTCAAAAGGAGCGTCTATTTGATCTAGCGCGGAATCAAACTGACTTTGAAACCGCTTTGGTAAAAAACGGAAAAACTGAGGCAACCAAGTGCTTCGAATTCGTTCTCGTGAAATCATAGTCTCACCTCTCGAAATCTTAGCTTAAGATGAACCTTTGGAAGCATTTCTGGATCTAACCTGATTACCGTTTCTTTCTTTCCATGATAAAGATCCTCAAGAGCAATGGCTTGAATTCTAAGGACTTCAGGATGTCGTTCTAAGAACCGAATAACGCGCTCTATATTCACTTGCTGTCCCATCTGAAATTTTTTAAAATTCTCATCTAAAGGAATCTCTTCAGCCTCTAGATTTCTAGGAAGAGGGTTAAACAAACTTAAGATCGAAGATCGAATTCGATCAATCGTCTCAGAAGTGGCTTCTTCCAAGAAAATCTCTCCATGAATCGCAATGGGATGATAGCGCGGCGAGGAAACAACTACTTTTAAATTAAGGGGCTTTCGATCGTGGATATAAGCGTTAACTTTCTCCAAATCAAAAGGCGTTGGCGTTAAGTCTAAAACTTCCGGCTTTCGAGAGTAAGCTTTTTTTAGCAGTGGGATCACTTTCAACTCACTATGAGACTGCCTCCTGACAAAGGCATGTCCGATTCGACGATTAGCCAATCGAGGCGCAAACTCAAAGTCCTCAATTGAAATCAAACGATCCCGATTACCCAGCAGCTGATATAAGTGATCCAAAAGATCCATCTGACTTGCAGCATCAGTTCCGCCTTGGAAAGAACCCACAGGCTGTATCGACGCAATTTCCCAGCGATCATCTTTGAGTCGAAAATCAGATTCTTTTGAAAGATTTCCCCCAACTCCATCCGTTAAAACCAGGTCATAAACCCAAATATTATCGTACCCTGGAGGAGCCACTGCTCCCTCTTCTCCGTTGCCAAACTCAATTTCATGAGATTGACTCAGAACTCGATAATGAGAACTCCCTGGTTCAGAAAGAAAAAATGAATCGACTTCCTTCCACTCGTGCTCATCTTTTCCACTGTAAGTTCGAGTTTTTAGGCGAAATTCTTTCACAAGCTGACCTTTAGGAAGTTTGAACCGCTGCGTGGGGAGCCCATTTCCAGAACCAATACAATAAGACTCGAACTTTCGCAGGTTCACTACCGGCACGACATTTAATCGAGCCGTCCGAATCATTGGAATGTCACTTGCCTCATATTCTGCGCGGATCAGATAAATCCCGCTCTCATTTTTCTGACATTGACTCCAACTGTCAAAATTTAAAAAAACCATTCCGTCTTTTGAAAAGCTAGAAGTCTCATCCGAGAAAGTGCAAGCCTCCCACCCAGAACTCGTCCAAACCTTCCATGAAACAGCTTTAACTTTAGAATGCCCCTCTAGCTCAAAGTAAATCCCAAATGGCCCTCGTTCCGGAAGCTCATGAAGACCTAGTGTGAGCGTCTCACCCGATAAGGTTAACTGTAAAAAACGATCCTTCATGAGATAGCTTGCCCGGGTGGATTGAAACAAAACCTCCTGATCCTGTCCATTTACCGTTCCCAGAAAATCAATACCCTCATCCAAAATGACAGCACTATCCGTTTGATCATCTAACTCAATCTGCAAGTGTCCATAAGAAGGCGTTGCGTAACTTGATCTTAAACCAAATAGCATTGGCAACTGCTTAGCAATCTCTTTCGGGAGACGGTACATTCTCTGCTGAATCTCAGCATGAACTCCTGAAAAATATTCTCCCATGACCACCATTGGATCCGACGGATGAGGCGGCGTCTCTATAAGAGCTCGTTTCTCTATTGAAGATTTGTAATCTTCAAATCGCTCTTGAGCGTCTTTTTTTAATTCATCAGTTATTCGTTCCAATGCTCACTCCATTAACCTGATCGGATACTGCAAAGACTGTTTCAATCCAGAGCCCTCAATCGTATACCGAATCAAAATATCCAAAATTGCATCTTTAGGATTCCTTCGCTGAACGTCTACGGAATCAACCCTAACTCGTTTCTCTTGGGCCTCGATACATTCATAAACATGATCTGCAATTTTTGAAAAAAGGGCCTCACTTGACCTTCGAAACATGAAAGTTCTCAATTGAGAACCAAATTCAGGATGTAACTTTCTTTCACCTCTATCCGTGGACAACAAAAGAATGATCGATTGTCGGATCACCTCTTCAGGTGAACTTTCAAATCCAAGTAACTTTTTTGAATGAGATGTTTTCTTAAAAAAATTAAAGAGAGTTCCAGCAGCCTGATCCATTACAAGCCCCCTTCTGGTTCTTCAGTAGCTTGAGGATCTTTTTTTATTTTGGAACCTTCTTGGCTTCCCTGCATCAGTTCTTCAATTAATCCAAAACGACTCAGATCGCCGTTTTCCTTTATCTGAATCGAATCCTTCTTTGATATCTCTTGGTTACTCTGTGAATTGTCTTTAGCATCTCTTTGATTTTTTCGGTTTACGTCGTTTTTTGACTGTTCCAGAAGGCTGCCTTTTTGACTAGCTAAAGAAGTCACAACTGCGAAAGACTGAAGAACTAAATTTTTCTCTGCCAAGAGATTTTTTTGTTTCTGAGTTGCATCCAAATTTTTAAACTGACATCCCTCAAAATCCACTAGTTCAAACTGATCACAATCAATCAAGTTCAACCGCTCAAAGAAGCAATGCTTAAATCGCGTGTGTCCTAGTGAATTAACTTTGAAAAAATCAGCATTGACATCAAAATAACAATCTTCAAATTCCATGAAACTCAGTTCATTTTGAGTCCAGCTTGATTGATGCCACTGTGAGAATCGAATCTTACTGTTTCTCAAGTCACTCAGCATAAGCTGACACTCAGAAAACAAGGCATCTTTAAATTCACAGTCATGGATGACAGCTCTTGAAAACTTAAAATAATTCCAATTAGCTTTAATTCGTTCTTTTTTAAGCTTCATTCCCCAACCAGAAACTTCTCTAAAATTCAATTCTAACCCTTGATTGAATTCTGGAGATTGAAACTCCATTTCTTCAAGTAAAGCCCTTTTAAGTTTAATTGCCTGTGTAAGCGTTAAGGAATGCCCTGCTACTTTTAAACTCTCTGCGTCGAAGTTATTTGTCTTTAGAAATTCCAAAACCTGGGGTCGCTGATGACGATTAAACTCATTTTGATAGACTTTATTATTCTCCATCATGGTCGGACTCCAAGATAAGAATTCATCCACTCATCCTCAACAGATTGAAATTGCACTCGAGAAATCAGATATTTCCCTGCCATATGCTTTGGAAAACGCTGACTTTCATCATCAATCTTTACCCAATCCCCCACTTGGAGCACTTTAGAGCAGGAAAAACGCAAACAATCCCCGTTAAAAGACTCTAGAATCAGACGATTTTTTACTGCTGAGGCACAAAAATCATTCTTCTCGTTCGGGAAGTAATAATGGTTTCTTTTGTTCACTCCATTACCAGAGCGAATTTCCTCTTTGACTTTAAAAAAGTCAGAAAAATCTGAGGAAACTTCATCGCATTTCACAGGATGGGATTTTTTATCATTATGGAAAACAACCTCAGTTGGAAACTGATTAAAACTTCCTATAAAATCATAGCCCATGCGATCCAATTCTATAGAAGGAACGTTTATGATTTCACCACCAGACTCCGAGGGCTGAAAAAATACCACTTCCTCCGAAGACTCTTTCTTAGGATTAAAGTAAAAGTAAAAACCATATTTTCCGTGAGCGACTTCTAAAAAGAAATCAAAATCCGAACGACCCAAGGTAGTTAAACTGGGTGGTTCAGGCACCTCTCCCTTAAAAACAGATTTCAACCCAAGAGAACCTGCTCCACCATTCTGAAGAAGCTGATCGACCACCTCTTTCAAAGACTTCTTTTGAGCTAAAACAGGCTCTGATATCTCATGAGTCGCAACTAATGGATCCGAAAAACCTACCTCAACAAACCGTTCACTACCAAATTTTCGAACTCGATAACTCTCCATAACACCCCGAAAAAGACAAGATTCTTCTTTTTCAGAGTCGGTCACTTTTAGTTGAGCACTTTCTGGGAGCTTTACTTTTCCATCTTGCGAAAAAAGCTCTTGTACAGCTAAAAATGGATAGCGAATACTCATGGTTCCAACTGAGTTTAATGCTCGACTTACCGATAAGGACAGAGGTGCATTCACCAAGGCACGGAGCGCTTCACTTTCTGAAAGCTTTGGAAACTCTATCCGAATCTGCTCAACCATACATCAGCTCCACTTCTTCTTTTTCTTTGTGAGACGACTGCAAACAATAAGAAACATTTTGTTTTGTAAGAAACTCAATGATTTGTCTAAGCTCTAATTTAGAAATTCTAGAAATTCGACCCGTGATAGGATCTTTAAACCACTCCAACAAAGATAACTTGAACCTTGGGTGATTCTTTAAATTTAATTCTGAAACAATCAATTTAAGTTCACTTAAATGACTTTTAAAACTAGGAATCAGAAGATAGCGAAAAAGTGCTCGTTTTTGATTTTCATCAATCACGCGAGCTACCTTTTTTAAAGATTCGGGATAGCTGATAGGAATCCCCTGCTCAAGACAAAATGCTTTGCTCATGGCTTTAGCATCCGGTAGAAAAAAATCAACCCAAGGAACTAATGCTTGTACTGCCTTTGGGTTCATCTGACCCGAGAAATTATAAACCACTGGAAGAATGAGGCCCCTCGTCTTCGCTTCTTGGATGATGTCCACCACAAAGGATTGAAAATGAGACATCACAAGCGAGATACTTTGAGCACCCGTTTCTTGAAATTTGAGCATCCATTCAACAACTTTCTCTGAACTGACATAAGCTTGAGCTTTGGAAGCGAAAAATTCTGGTTGATAACAATGGCTACACTTTAAAGCACACCCATGAAAATAAATTGCACCAGTTCCATGAGGGAAGGCTATCTCTGCCTCCTCGCCATACAACCTCCCAACATCAACGATTCCGATAGGGAACTTCTGGGTTTGACTAGTTTCAAACAATCCAGGCTCTAAAAAAGAGACAGATTCACTGAGTCCCAACGAACCACTCCACGCATCCGTCAGGATCACACGACCATCTGAGTTGATTTGAATATAAGAGTTCTCAGTTTTTGTCATATTGTTCTTGAGTGACGTCTTCTTCATAATATTCACTTTTCAATGTTCGAGAGGAAATATCGCCTCCAAGCTCTTTTTCCAGCTCCTCAGTCCACTCCGTACACTGAGACCCTGTAGCATTCTGCACATCGATTTGAACCTCTCCCGTTTTTGAGATAGTGACTTTCAATTCTCGCTTCATTAGGCCCACCGATGTACTTTCATTTGGATTTCTCCCTGTTCATTTACTTCTTCTTCAATTTCATATCCTTGAGTTTCTAGAGATTTCCGTACTTTTAAATGAGA
>CAYLWK010000382.1:0-3262 GCA_964387255.1 uncultured Oligoflexia bacterium | reverse complement strand
AACTTCTATCCCTGAGGGAATTGCAAATGTTCTCTGAAAGGGACCGTAAAACCTCTCACTTCGTTTATGATTTTTATCTTCATGTTTATTCTCTTCCTTTCTCTCTCCAGAAACCAAGAGAAAACCGTCTTGAATGCTTACTGCAAGGTTTTCCTTTTTAACGCCCGGCAAATCAAAGCTCATCAAATAGTGAGTATCAGTCTCGTCAATATCACACATAGGTATGAATGAAGCCTGCTTTACAGAATGTATTAGATCTAATTCGCCACTCGATAGGAGTGGCAGTGTAATATCCTCAAAAAGACGGTCTACGCGCTTTTGTAAATCTTGAAGATCACCCAAAGACGAGCGAGTAGGTGGTAGTAATGTAGACCGACGCCACAAATCTGGTAAATATTTCATTTTCATCTCTCCTTTTCATAGTTTAGTTGCCTCAATTTCATCATAGTTTAGTTGCCTCAATTTCAAATGAGCAAGTTTGATGCCAACTAAAAAAATAAAATAAAACGATGTCTCGAGGTTACTGTTCAGAGATTGATGTGACTAAGTTTCCCAAAATCAGTAAATTTTGTCCCACCTAAAAATTTTTCCAATTTCTAACTACTAAGCCTTAAGAAGAAACTAAAATTAGTGGCACACTAATTGCTCTATGACATCGGTTGGGTTTTAATTTAGGCAAAAAAATTACGGAGGAAAACAGAATGCAAACACAGTCCTCGAAGTTTTCTGATCTTAAAAGATCGACAGAATCTTATTTAAAGCAAACAAGTTCTAATCTTGTTGGTGCAACTAGGAGCGAAGGAAGGCTGATCGGACCAGTCGTAGATTTTCTGATCTGTCCAAAAAGCAGAAGCCTTGTTGGCCTTATTTTTCAGCAAAAAACTCTAGGGAGAAGACTATATGTCACTTTTGATCTAGTGGAGTCAATTGGTCGAGACATAGTTTTTCTAAACGAAGCTGTACATTCAAAAGCATGTCGTACTCCTGCCAATCGCGTAAAACTAAGTGATCTTCAAGGTCACTGGGTAACCTCTGCTGATGGAATTCGACTGGGATTACTAACTGACCTAGGAATAAACGAAAAAACCGGCGTGATCAATCGGCTTTGGTTCGGCCAGAGGATGAGTTTGCCTATTAATGATATAAATGAAGTTTCAATAGGTAAGGACGAAATCATCGTGGCAGATCAGTCCTTTGAAAAACTAGATCGAAAATTTAAGATTGAAGGTCATGGACTTAGCGCCAGAATTCATCCAAGATTTGGTAAGTACACCGTGCTTTCGTGGATCAATAAGATCCTTAAAAAAAACCTTGATAGAGTAAAAGTCCATAATAATCAAAAATCAAAGGATACAAACAAGCCCCCTAAGAAATCAGGAAATAAAGTGGTTGGCATAGATAAAAGAAACAAAAGCTAATTACTTCAAATATTTTTACGGGTGAATTTTGACAAACCTATTATTTTTTGCTTTTTTGACAATCGTCTTGCTCAATTCTAAAAATTTGGCTTTTGCCGCTAATTCTTGGCATTATCATGCTCTTCGTTTGAGCGGGGAATCCAAAGAAGTATACCTTGATTCAGTAGACGCCTTAAGAAATACCAAAAACCTCGATGCAAAGATTCTATCGGCAATCTTGAGCTCTAACAGTATTAGGCGGGCTCTTGCTCTCGACGTGATCACAGCTCTCAATACGCACCACCTATACGCCCCGCTGCTAAGACTATTGCACAAAGATCAAACAGGACAGATTCATCTAACACTAAGTTTAATTGCATCGACCGCTGAAAAAAATAATCTTATGTCAACTTTTCTGTATCGACTGGAAAGCAAAAACTCCCATCCGACCGGAAGAATCGCAATTCTGAACATCTTTGAACACTACAATGTTGTTCTGAGTGAAACTTTTCTCTCCAAATTATTACAGGATTCTATTCCCGAAATTCGCCTTGCGGTAATGAACTATATAAGAAATGCTCTCATAAACAATTTTTACCCAAAAAAATACGCTCTTCTACAAAAGGGGCTCTCTAGTCAGCCCTATCAAGTAAGACTTCACACATTATTTATAATAAAGGACTTGATTGAAAAGCGCATTCTAAATCCTAGCGCATTAGATCTGATAAAGTCTTGTAGTAAAGACTCAAGTATAGATGTCCGAAATACTTGCTTAGATATTAAAAATAAAGGGAAATTAAAGCTCTCATCTAAATCTAAAAAGAAAATTAATTTTGGAGAGTCACAGACTAATTTTTTTAAAATTGGAATCTTTTTCGGATATAAAGATGCCCGTCCATCGTCTTTTGTAAGCGATATTTATGAAAGATCAAATTTAGCCAATCAACTAACTTCAGCTTGTAATAATAGGGAGCAACAGCTTTGTGGCTTTGTACGGGCAGCTGATGATATGGAAATTTTTAAAAAGGAACTAAAAAATAAAAAAGTCCATATTTTTCTTTTAAACAGTGCCACTAGTACAAATGACGACATAAACCGCAATAATGCGCTTCAAAAATGGAAAAGTAATCACATTAAGCAAAAATTCTTGAGGGCTTTGCAGTTATACAATTCAGTGTTTTACATTGGCCATTCTCGCAATGGATGGGGTCCAGATTTTAGTCCACCCAAAATTATACATGAGAATCAATACACCGATTACTCACAATATAAAAAAAAGAAAAGCCTCGAACTCATGTTACTTTACTTAAAAAAAAGAAGCCATTCGAAACCAATCACTCTAGGTCTTTTTTCTTGCGCAAGTAAAAGACTCTTCGAGAAAAAACTAAAAAGCAAACTCCATCCATCCTCAAAGCTTTTTGTAACAAATGGCCTTCAACACAGTGCTTCTACACTACTTCAATTAAAGTATGCTTTAGCATCATCTCTAAAAAAAATATTCAGTAAGTAAATAAAATTAGCGACCCCTTCCACCTGATGTGGCTCGAATCTGAGGCTTTTTCTTCTTCTTTTGTTTCTCTTCTTTGTCTAGTTTGTCTATCACAGACTCCTCTGGTAGCGATTTACTCAAAGGAACACTTTTAGAAGTCGATATTGAGTCTCGGACTAATTTTGACTTTTCATCTGTTGAACTGCAGCCAATCCATATTACTGGTAAAGCAACAATAATTAATAAGATATACTCTTTTCTTTTCATGTAATTTCTCCTTATCGGTTCAGTTTCAAATAATAATACTCAAATCGATCTCTTCTTCTTCCTATGGATTTGATTTCATCTCACACATTGAAAATGATACTGGCTAAAT
>CAYLWK010000381.1:0-6300 GCA_964387255.1 uncultured Oligoflexia bacterium | reverse complement strand
TAAGGATTCAAAAAAAAAAGAGCACTAAATTCACTTCCGCCACTTGATTGGGAAAAAAAGACGCAGCCCCAAAGTGAATCGTTTTTGGAGAGAGCTTTTTTTGCAGACTTTTCAAAAACCTCAGAGAGTACTTTAAAGCTATTTGAAGGAGAAACGGTGACTGGATGGGACCTAGCAGTTCACTTCCAAGGGCTTGGAATGATCTCAAAAGAAAAGAGTCTTTCTCAGCGAAAGCTAGAGGACAGGGCGATTCAGAGTATTATTTATCAAGCCAAGAAAATCATTGGAAATTTGTGGATTCCACACCATAAAAAACGAGTTCCTTATTCAGAACGATGGCAATTCAAAAAAGGCTATGAACTCAGTGTCGAGGAAAGTTTTGAAGAGCAAAGTGACCTGAACAACTGGGACTGGAAGGGGGTTTGGGTAGAGGGAAGCGTTCCTAAAGAGCATGCTTTGATGCTTACGATCGATACAAGCTTATCGATGACCGGTGAGAAGCTTGCCTTGACGGCCGTGGCGTTAGCAGTGGTTTGTTTGCAATTTGAATCTCAGCCCTTTGGCGTGGTGACCTTTGATAGTGAGGCAAAAAAGTTGAAAGCCCCCTTTCAAAGCCCACCTATTGAGGTCCTGATTCGTCGCTTTTTACTTCAGGCTCAACAAGGTTACACGCACCTGGAACGAGGCTTAACGAAAACCATTGAAATGATTGCTGAGCAGCCAAAACGACCGGCATATTCAACAATTTTACTCTCAGATGGAAAGTACACCGCTGGCAGAGATCCTACGCGTTTGGCCCCTTTTTTTAATTCTTTAAGTGTATTGAAAATGGGAGGAGAAAAGTCGAGTGAAAGCTTATGCCAAGAGCTGGCGCGTCTAGGGGGAGGTCAGTACCGTGAGGTCAAGACTATAGAAAAACTTCCGCAGATTATGTATGCTTTGTTGCAAGAGATCATGAAACAAAGAATCGCTTCATAAAGGAATGCCTTAAATTAGGGCGACCGAAGGTAAAATATAATGAGAGAAGACTATCAACTTGATGGACCTACTGAGAAACTTCAAATCGAGCTTGAGAAAAAAGTTCACGATAAGCTGAATCGAATGACAAAAAATACTCAGCTCTCAGCTTCGGAAATTGTCAACACCGCACTTAAGCGATTCATCTCAGCCCATAAAGACTTTTTGGGTGAAGATGATTTTGACTAATGTCAGTCACTTTCTAGGTAAGCT
The DNA here is from genome assembly GCA_964387255.1 of uncultured Oligoflexia bacterium. Lineage (GTDB taxonomy): Bacteria > Bdellovibrionota > UBA1018 > UBA1018 > CAUJDS01 > CAYLWK01. The sequence goes on along the minus strand of CAYLWK010000381.1, from coordinate 5,070 downwards.
GGTCTTGTCTAATTTGTTTTCCAGCCAGCGGTAGCAATGGATGGGGATTTCTTCTTGGAATTCGAGCTACCACCCCCAATTTTAATCGCAAAGAGATTTGGGTGATAGAGCGAGGGATTGTAGCGCACACTTTTTTCAAAGATATCTTGGCTTTTTTCGGCAGTCAGAAACCCAGCTTCAATCAAAAGCCGGACTCGATTAGACTCACTCGAATCGGGCGAGTTGAATGAAAATTGGCTTAAATTCCATTCAATAGATAAGTCACTCAAGTTCCATAACCGGTTTAAATAGCTCTTAGAATCTCTCGTCCTGTCTTTTTGTGAGAGTAAAGAGAAGGTTTTGGATGGATCGATTTTTTCCATTTTTTCAGGCAGGTGCACCGAGGCTTTCAAAAGAGCTGTTTGAGGGGTCAAAAGATCTTCCCCTGGCTCTTCTAGCTGAGACTCTTTTGTCTGAGAGTTTGCTTGGTGTTGGTTATTTTTTATTTGTAGCTTATTTGTAGAAATCACGTCGTTTTCGGAGGGTTTCATGCCTTCCAGCTTGATGGAGGGTTTTTGGATTCGGACTGTTTTAGGTCCAGAAGTTGAGAAAGAAGCCTCTTTTGAAGACGTTTCTTCTTGAAGCGATGGATCATGCTTGGGAGCGCATCGAGTGAGACTCAGGCTGAATAGTGTGAAGCTCAATGCTAATGCCCAAAGGGATTGAGTTCGCTTAGGGGGCGTAGAATGTTTCATCGGTAACCTCTTTTTATTAACAGCCCCACTGAATCCAAGTTCCATGCCAGACAAAAATCGCATGAGCTCTAAATGAACTTGGCTTGAGACTCTAGAGGTTGATTTTGACACTTTTAGCGCTGTTCAAGGATCAGACACTGGTGTCAAACTGACTGGGTTAGTCGGTAGTCGCCTCGTCTAAGACTTCCGAAATGTCTTTTACTTGGACTTTCTCTGACATGTCTTTTGATTTCATGCCATCGGTGAGCATGGTCATGCAAAACGGGCAAGCTGCAGCCACGACTCCTGCATTTGTGTCGAGAGCCTGCTCGGTTCGTGCAATATTGACTTTTTTGCCGATGGTTTCTTCCATCCACATCCGTCCTCCACCAGCACCGCAGCACATGCCTTTTTCTTTATTTTGTTTCATTTCAATAAAGCGCGTGGAGGGGATCGATTTTAAGATTTCGCGAGGCTGCTCGTAAACATTATTCCAACGTCCAAGGTAACAACTGTCATGATAGGTCACCGTTTCTTCAAGTGACTTATTGGGTTTGAGTTTTCCAGTATTGACGAGTCGAGCTAAATACTGAGAATGATGAAAGACTCTAAATTTCCCACCAAAGTCTGGGTATTCATTTTTAAGCGTATTAAAACAATGAGGACAAGAGGTGATGATGGTTTTAACTTGATGCCGATTCAACGTTTCTACGTTTTCTTTAGCAAGCATCTGAAAGAGATACTCATTCCCTATTCTTCTAGCAGGATCACCAGTGCATTTTTCTTCTTTACCTAATATTGCAAAACTCACTTGAGCTTTTTTAAGCAGCCTAGCAAATGCTTGAACGACTTTTTTATTTCGATCATCGTACGATCCTGCACACCCAACCCAAAGTAATACTTCCGCATTAGGGTTTTCATTAATGGTTGGGATCTCTAATCCTTGTGCCCAGTTTGCTCTGTCTTCTGCAGGGAATGCCCAGGGCGTCGCATTTGTTTCCATGTTCTTAAAGACAGTCTGAAGCTCATTTGGAAACTTAGCTTCCATCATCACTAAGTGACGTCTAGATTCGTAGATTTTATCCGTTTGTTCAATAAACACCGGGCAAGCTGTTTCACAAGCTCGACAGGAAGTGCACGCCCAAATCACATCCTCAGTGACGTTTTCATCAATCAACGAGCCTACTTCTTCTTTCTTTCCACCTAAGATTGCTTTTTGGTTTTTCAACAAATTCTTTTTTAAATCAGAAATAATTAATTTCGGCGAAAGAGGCTTCTGAGTATTCCAAGCAGGGCAGAGATCTTGACAGCGACCGCATTCAGTGCACGCGTAGAGATCCAAAGTGTCTTTCCAGCTGAGGTCTGTGACCTTCGCAGCTCCATATTGCTCTAGACTTTCATCTTCAAAGTCAATCGGTTGCATTGGTTTTTCCGTCGACAAGGTTTTGAAAAAAGTATTCGGAGCAGCCGCGACGACGTGAAGATGCTTTGAGTGAGGAATATAAACCGCAAAGCCTAGGACCAAAAGCATATGCAGCCATTTAAATCCAAGATACCAGTGATGAGAAGCCTGAGAATTCAGTGCATCAAAGCCAACCGTCGATGCAATGAGTTTTGAAAAAACCATGGTGTCGCCATACCATGGGAGATCGGCTAAAATATGGAACGCGTTCATTAAAAAAATAGAAATCATCAGTGCGCCAGTAAAATATAAAATATTCAAGGCATCTTTTGATTTTCCTAAGCGTTCTGGTTTTTTGATCAAGCGAACATAAAATGCATATAAAACTGCAGCCAACACTAAAAATGTAAAAAGATCTTGGAGAAAAATGAGAGCTGCGTAAGCGCCATCCCCAATAAATTCAAATGTAAACCCAGGAGCAACAGTCGAAATAAACTGCTCAAGCGTGCCCACTGTGATGATGATAAAACCCCAGAAAATTGCGGTGTGCATGAGCCCCGCTTTTTTTTCTCTAAGCACCGCTTTTTGACCAAGCACATTGATTAAGGTCTCTTTGATTCGCATTCCGATTTGATGCATTGGGCGTGCGGTACCATCACAAGCCTTCATCAGACGAAATAATTTTGAAAACTGAAAAAGAGAATATCCTACGGTTCCTAAAAAAATAGGGATGAAGACAAGTGGCTGCCAATTCATATGCGCCTTTCCTTAATGAATAGAGTTTCAAGAATCAGCTAGCTTAGCCTTTTAAACCTTGAATCTCTTCTGTTAGTGCGGGGACCACTTCAAACAGATCTCCCACCAAGCCATAGTCTGCGACTTGAAAAATGGGTGCCTCTGGATCTGTATTAATCGCCACGATGACTTTCGATGTTCTCATTCCAGCTAAATGCTGAATGGCTCCACTAATTCCACAGGCAATGTAAAGTGAAGGAGAAACAACTTTTCCTGTCTGCCCCACCTGATCACGGTGGGGTCGATACCCAGCATCCACTGCAGCCCGAGAAGCGCCCACGGCCGCTCCCATGACATCTGCAAGTTTTTCTAGAATGGAAAAATTCTCAGCGTTTTTAAGTGATCGTCCTCCAGAAACAACGATTGCTGCTTCCGTCACATCAGGCCTTGTGGTGCTTCCTTTTTCAACACCGGTGCATTTTGTTTTTAAATTCGAAAACTCAACGTCTACTTTTTCTGTCTGTGCTGTTTTACTTGAATCTGGCTTTGGAGCAGGTAGAGCATTAGGTCGAATTGTCAAGCAACGCGGTCCATCGCCACTAAACTCCACTTCTACTTTCGCTTTTCCGGCATACATCGGCCGAATGGCTTTGACTTCGTCACCATTGAACTCAAGCTCTGTACAGTCCGATGCAATTCCTGCATCTAATTTCACTGCAACCCAAGGAAGTAAATCTCGTCCCATCGGAGAGTGTGACGCTAAAATAAAACGTGGTTCAACTTTTTTTGCAATGGCTTCAAGTGCCTGGCCATAGGCTTCAGCAGTGTAAAATTTTAGTTCAGGTTTTTCGACAATGTGAACCGTCTGTGCTCCATAGTTTCCAAGTTCGACTGCAAGTGATTCGACTGATTCACCCATCAGCGCTGCATGAACTTCGCATCCAGCTGCTGACGCGGCCGCAATCAACTCAAAACTATTATTTTTCAGTTTATTTTCTCTTTGCTCTACAAAAATGAGTGCTTTTGCCATTTAAATCACCTTCGCTTCTTCTCTTAGTAATCTTGCAAGTTCTTTTGCTTGAGTCGCTACATCGCCTTCAATTTTTTTGCCTGCTTGTTTTGGAGGCGGTAATTGAAAATTCTTAAACTTAACTTTTTGTTCCTCTGGTTGTACGCCAAGATCAGCCAAGCCGACTGATTTAATTTCTTTTTTCTTGGCTTTCATAATATTCGGTAAGCTCGCGTATCGAGGTTCATTGAGTCCTTTTTGAGCTGCAATCACCACGGGCAAGGTTGATTCTAAAATTTCAACAGAGCCCCCTTCGATTTCTCGTTTACACTTTACAGCTCCATTTTGATAATCCGCCTCCAGAACGACAGTTAAACTAGGAATTTCTAAATAATGACCTAAAATTTGAGCAAACTGAGCAGCTCCATCGTCAATCGCTTCTTTTCCGCAAAAAACGATGTCTGGAGTTCCTTCTTTTTTAATGGCAAAAGCTGCTGCTTTTGCGCTGGTCGCACTTGAGAGAGTCTCTGGTGCATCAACAATCACTCCTTGATCTGCTCCCATTGCCAATGCAGTTCGAATGGCTTCTTTCACTCGTTCAGGACCCACAGAAACCACAGTCACGGTGCTTCCATCATTTTTTTCTTTTAATCGAAGCGCTTCTTCAACCGCAAATTCGTCATACGGCGACATAATCCACTTCACCGATCCTGTATCAATCCATGATTGATCGGAGTTGATCTTGATTTTCGTTTCAGTATCCGGGACTTGTTTAATACACACAAAGATGTTCATGACTCAATTTCCTTTGCGTCAATATATAGATTTCTTGCTCGATTACGCAACCTTCAAAACGCAATAACGCGCAGCGTTTTCCCATGATGACCAAAAATTGATCTGAAATTTGCTTGAACTCTTAGGTTGGCTCAGCGAGACGATCAGGTGGAGAGCTGATACTCTCGAAGAACTTCCGTTAACGAGGTTTTTCGGTCAGTTTTTTCTGAGCGCTTTCCAATGATCAATGCACAGGGCACTCCATAGGTTCCTGCAGGAAACGATTTTGTGAGGCTTCCCGGAATGACCACTGAATTTTCTGGAACAAATCCTTTATGCACAACTTCCTCTGGTCCGGTGACGTCAATGATTTTGGAGCTTGAAGTGAGTGTCACGCCTGCACCCAGGACGGCTCCTTTTTTAATTTGAACTCCCTC
>CAYLWK010000380.1:0-4931 GCA_964387255.1 uncultured Oligoflexia bacterium | reverse complement strand
ATGTGTTAACACGCATTGAAAGAGAAGTGGTAGCGCACATAAAAACCCTTAGAAACGAGAAACTGTTAGCGTCGCTTCAGAGTGTGCTCAGTTATGTGAGACCAAGCGTGTACGACACTGTTCTAGGTCCACGGTTTAGCACGGAGGATCGAATTTATATCCTCACCGGCGACTTTACTCGAGGTATGAAGGGGGCAGCATTTGGCGGGTTACTGACGGATAAAAATGAAAAATCAAAAGCAGCACTGAGATACATTGCTAAAAACCAAAAAGGAACCCAATGGGAAAAAAAGGCCAAACTGGCTTTAGCGGGCACCGTCCGTGATTCTATCACCAGTAGAGCAGTGAAAATAAGTGACTTGGTATCTATTTTTCAGGAGCCTCCAGAGGAAAAATACACACTTTTAGTAAAGCGAGGAAACGCTTACGACACCATTGAATTGCCGGAAGGAAACATAATTGCAAAAGCGATTTTAAAAAGCCCAGGCGAAGACCCGCTTGGGTTAAAGTCGAAAGGACCCGAAAAAATTCGTGACTTTATAGTGAGTAAGAATAGAGCCTCTTTTTTATTTGAACAACCTTTGTTATCTAACTCTCCCACTTATTTTAATCCTCATCACAGTGAAAAACTTAGGCCTGAGAAACTCACAGCAGATGAGATAGCTCATTACACGAAAAAAGCCAGAATTCTCAAAGATCGATTCGCTTCCAACCGGAATTTGTTCATGAACAAAGAGTATTTGAAAGAAGTTTCCACTATGACAAACGCTCTTGCGAAAATAGTAACGCTCCAGTGGTTTGATCCGAAAGATCGAGCCGAGCTTCTGAAATTGGTTGAAATGGTTCCCGCTATTCGGAGGCCCTATGACCAATATTCTCGCACTAAAGACATCGATAATGAATGGAATGATTTGGCACGAACCCACCATGAAATACTAGAGAAACTGAAGACAATGGACGGAAAGCCCAGCAATTTTTCCCGCATATTAGAGATGGTTAAGAGATACGGATGGAGAGATTCAAGAACATTAAAATTTTTCAAAGGGTTACCGCTTGACGTAAGTGATGTGATGCAATTAGTAAACTATTTTTCGAGTGGGGGAATCAAAGTAGATCCCATTAGGTTTATTCAGTCTGTTCGATGGAAGAATCAAGAGGCATTAGATTTATTTAAAAGTTATGTTGAAAGTGCCGATGGCAAACTCTCTCGACTCGTTTATGCCTGGCCAAAGGATGCATTACTCGAACGGAATGTAAATTCTCTGATGAGATCGACAGTGGAAACAGGACGTCAAGCTCGAAGCAATGCTAAAAGCTGCCTTCTTAACGAATTATGAATGTCTTCTATTTGAATATATGAGATTCAGATAGTGACTTTTTAGCTCCAAACACCACCCCTCCCGCCCCCGTTCATGATGTAGAACCCACCTCTTTCAGTTCAAACGGGCTTAAATCATGCCTTAGCCTGAGTCAAATGAGACCCTATTGCCACCCTTTTTTTTAATAGCTATGATTTATAAAAGCAAGGTTTTGGGGAAAAAAGCATGGGTCAGAAGTGCGTTCGAGCTTCACGCTCACTTAGTTTTGTTGGTTTTTATCTTTTTCTAATAGTTCAACTCACCATCGGATGTTCACCAAAGCTTAATGTCGGAGATAATATTTCACTTTCAGACAAAGGTGCTCAAGGAGATCAAGGAGATCCTGGCACCGAAGGTGAAGGGTCTGGAGGCTTTGGAAACGAAGGGTCCGAGATTAACTTATCTACCTGGGGCCTTGAAGGTGGAGCAGAAACAGGTGGACCTCCAAGCTCGTGGAACCAATCCGGTTCCGGAGGACGCATTCATCCGTATTACTCTGCTTTGAATTTTGATGAATGGCCAAACGGTGGAAGTGGCTCGCAAGGTGATTTTGAAGTCAGTCAACTTCCAAGAATTGATCGAGTGATCACCACGAATAGTCTGAATCGAATTCTTGATGAATGCTCTCGAGGGGGCGCGGCTATTTTGATTCCTGATGGGACTTATTTTAGCGGTATGGATCTTTCTGGAATGCACGATTGTCATTTAGTGTTTCAAGGAGATTCTGGATCGACTGGAACGCTTTCTCTCGCCTATAATCCAAATTCACGCTTTCCGAGTGAAGTTTATCGAATGCTGATCACGGGCGGTTCCCACGATCGAATAAGAATTGGGGGTCGAACGCCAGAAGTTCCCGCGCGAGATATCAGTATTAATGCGGTCTACACAGAGGCAATCGACGCCAATAACACGATGCGACTAACCTTTATTAACTCAACTCAAGTATCGACGAATGGGGAAGGAAGTCCCATTTTTAATAGTCAAGACACTTTGATTGCGAATAATAACTTTTACTCTGATGGGGGGCGAGATAGTTGGGGAATTCGTCTCACAAAACCGCTTCACCTCGATGCCCCGGTAGGATCCAAAGCCAATCTTTTTATTATTGGCAATACAATCCTAGCAGGAAACCACAAAATGGTTCGAGCGGCAGATGGGGATGGAATTTTCATTGTAAGAAATGTCATGATGAAAGGCACCGGCGGAAATAATGATTTTGTCGCAACAGTGGGGGTCGACATCGCGCCCGAAATGGAAATCAACCATATGTACGTGCTCGAAAATGAAATGTACTCAGTTCATGCTGGCGGGACAATGGCAAGCTTTGGAGCACATCCGCATCCTACGATGAGAGACCGGCTCTGGTACGCTGCTCGAAATCATTTTCATGTACGGGATTCTGGAGTCATTAATCCTGATATGCTTCGAACTTTGGAACAAAACCGCTGCAATGGTCCCGATGAGCGTTGTGAATATCACCCTGAAACAAGCACTTTCACTTATGGACTGCAGTCCCTTCCAGATAATCTTTGGAGACGAGCAGCACACTTTAATCGAATTCCCAATTACGATTAGAGCTTAAGTAAGACGATTTGATTGAAGGATGCGTCATCATTCAGGATTCTCTTTTTTCACTCGATGAGATGAGGCTACGCCCCCCTGCTTTGATCAGTAACTCGTCAGTTCTTCTCAAACGCTCCACCAGGTCAAGCACAATGGCTGCAAGCCATTGCGGACATTGCATGAGCTGATTTTTAATCATTTTCGCTTCTACTTGAATCACATGAGTGTCGTCCTCCAGGACCACTGCAGTTGCCGTCCTGGGTTTTCCATCGATCGCTGCTACCTCACCTAGAACTTGGGTGGGTTCTATCACAGCGATCTCTAGTTCTTCTTCCTTTTGATAGTGGTGATAGATTCCAATACGACCTGTTTTAACGATATAGAAAGCATCCCCTGGCTCCCCCTCTTCGAATAAAACAGTGCCCTTTTTAAGCTTTTCACGGTTCTGCTCAACACTCTTAATCACCCCTGCCATGGCACCCCTCATGATCTGGATCGGTTATTGGTTATGATCTCTTCCCAAAAGCCACTTTCGTTTCACTTCAAAAAAAGTGAACCTAACTCTTCGCGTTAGCGAAAGTTAATCGTTTAAGAATAAGTTTAGATTTGCATTGCGTTGGGAGCAAGGTGAATTCTTTTTGATTTTGTTAGGATTTTGATACAGTCGATTTTAATGATCCTGAGTTTTACTCGACGCTTGCAGTCGCAATTAGAGCCAGATTTTAAACCGTATCGTCAATTTTGGTGGAGCCTGGGTTTGGCGTTAACGCTGTGGCTTACTCTTGTTTTAGTTCGGCCGATCGTGATTGAACCTTACTGCGACTCTTCACCAAAGCTTTGTCATCGATCTCAGGTCAATAGTTTTGATGCTCCTTCGATCAGAAAAATTAATTTCGAGTGGTCTTTTCGGTCCGATTGGACTCAATACATGTCAGGAATCCTTGCCGTAGGAGGGCCGGCTGCGTGGCACGCCACCTGGGTCATTTTCCGATCTGTCCACCCGGTACTGGCAATGAGTGCTTTTGCCAGTGACTTTCTGATCGCCTTTCAAGCGGTTGCTTGGAGTGGAGTCTTCACTGAAGCGAGTAAGCTAATTTTTCAAAGGCCAAGGCCTTTTGTTTACTCACACCCTCATCATCAAGGTCACTTAAAAGCCTATGCTAGTTACACTTCTTTCTACTCAGGACACACGAGTTTCACTGCCGCCACAGGCACGGTTCACTTTCTGACTCTACTGTCTCGAGGAGCTTCTTTTGGATGGCTTATTTCAAGCTTTATACTTTTTCTTGGTCTGACTCTTTCAACGGCTGTTGGAAGGGTCCTAAGCGCGGCTCATTTTCCAAGTGATGTGATTGTTGGCGCTATGATGGGGACGATAGTCGCTGGATTTTTTTTCTACCACTTTAGAAAGAAGCCTTTGCAATTTAAAATCAATCAGAGACGCAAACCTGAACTTTAGCGCTGAAGCAAGAGTCGAATTTCTGAGATTTTTAAAATCGTGCACTCTGCTCCTCCGACTGAACCATAGTTGGATCTCACGCTTACTTTTAAAAATTCCGTCACAGGACCAGCGGTATAAGCCGTGTAAAGAGTTGAGGGAGCATCGGGAAACGAATACTGAAAAGGAGTCTGAGTGGCTGCAGTGGTGTTCACAAAGCTATTCGCACTCCATGAAAAAGCATCGACTTGAATGCGTGCTTCCACAGAAGCGGTGTCCACCAAGCCATCGCACGTGGTTGCAACTCTTCCACCCCCAGCGAGTGCCAGATCTAAAATTGCATTCGAATATTGAGTCAGATCGATTCCGGTTACATCAAAGGCAAAATCCATTCGGGCAAATTCATTACCAGCAGCGTTAGATTCAAAAACTACCTCAGTGGCTGGATTGGCATCTTGAACATCGATCAGTTCAGGACCTGAAAACGGAACGGGGGATTGGAAGTTTGCAGGAGCACCCCAGTCACTTGATGTGGTTCCCCAAGTCGCAAGAGCCACACCCATGCGTGCAGC
>CAYLWK010000379.1:0-6914 GCA_964387255.1 uncultured Oligoflexia bacterium | reverse complement strand
TGAGTTTTTTCCGGAGCTGTCCGCCTTGTTTTTTTAACTGTACCAACCTTAGGTTAGACGTACTCGTCGTACGATCACTATCGATGGCAATTGGATTTCCATTCAGCGATTCAAAGGGTGTTTCTTCAATCTCTGAACTGAAGTCGACGCCGTCACCTTTTCCTGCTTTGAATTCAAGCTTCTGAGGGATTTCAACGTAGGTTCTAAATACTGGCTTTTGGAAGGTTCTTTTACCTTTTTTAAATTCCTTCCACTCCCACTGACTTTGAGTTTTCCATTTCAAACGAATGGGCTTCCCCGTTGGACTGATCCAACGATACTGCGTTTGCATTTTAGGAACCTTCAAGGATTCAGTTTCAGCAGCCGCATGAGAGACAAACCATCCACCACTCATGGTTCCGAGACAACAGATCGTGATGCCTGTGATCGTTTGAAACTTCATAAAAAAACCATCCAAAAAGTTCCTTGGCTGGCTTGAACCTCTCCTCATGAAAACGCTAGTCTCCTCTCAAAAGCCTTTCGGTCTAACTTTCTAAAAATTCAACGATTCTAGATGATTAAAAATGTTTTTTTCAAAGAATGTCCACTGGACTGATTTGACCTAATAACGACTCTTCGCATTATATTTATTTTCGAATCTTCGCTCGTTCGTCTGATTTAGCGTCCTCGGCGACACAGGTCTAGTCTAAAGAGTCTGATCGACTCTCAAAGGTAACTCAATGCATTATCGTGGTTCCTGATAAAGTTTCATCCTCTTTGGAATCAAGGCTAATGATTTTCAAAGTTTTGACGATGAGAGGACTGAAAAGAGTGTTTTAGGGAATGAATGCAATCATAGGATCCATCGTCGTCTTACTTTGTGTCTTCGGGGGCTTTGCTGCTCACGGAGGGAACCTTATGGTGATCTATCAGCCGTACGAGGTCATCATTATTGGAGGTGCCGCCGTCGGTCACTTGATCATCTCTTCTTCCCCTTCTCTTTTAAAAGAGGTGATTGGCCAAATCCTAAGCGTCTTAAAAGGAAAAGAGCCGACAAAAGAATTTTATCAAGAAGTCTTAATGCTACTTTATGAACTTACTAAGACTGCCAAAGGAAACCTACTTGCCTTAGAGCCTCATATTGAAAACCCGGAAAACAGCGATATTTTTAATCGTTATCCACAAGTTTCTGGAAATCATCATGCTGTCGAGTTTTTATGTGACACGCTCAAAGTTCAGATCTCATCACCCATGTCTCCCTTTGATTTAGAGGAACTCATGGATAAAGACATGGCCGCAGCTCATGCTCCAGAGCATCAAGCCTATGAAACTATCAACCGGGTCTCGGACGCCTTTCCAGGTCTTGGAATCGTTGCTGCTGTTCTAGGGGTTGTGAACACCATGGGAAAACTCACCATGGGTAAAGAAGTCATTGGTAAGTCCGTTGCAGCCGCCCTGGTCGGTACGTTTCTCGGGATTTTGATGTGCTATGGTTTTGCGCAACCGCTCGCTGCAAAGGTTAACGACAACATTGAAAAAGAAGGAAAAATTCTTGAAGTCATCAAAGTAGGATTACTCGCATTTGCAAAAGACTGCTCACCCAAAGTCTGTGTGGAGTTTTCAAGACGCTCTGTGCCTCCTCATATTCGACCTAGCTTTGCTGAAATTGATGAAATGACTACGAATTTGAAAAAATCATAAACCTTAAGCACAGCACGCGAAAGGCAAGGATTAAAGAAGGACTATGGCAGACGATAAAAAACCCGTCATCATTGTCAAAAAAATTGTCGGCGGTCATGGCGGAGCCCATGGCGGTGCCTGGAAAGTTGCGTATGCCGACTTCGTGACAGCGATGATGGCTTTTTTCTTAGTCCTTTGGCTACTAGGATCTGACGAAGAAGTAAAATCTTCCGTGGCTGAATATTTCAATAATCCAGCTTCTGCGCTCCGCCCAGACCTTGCCAATGACAAGCAAGTTCCCTTGGGTGACCGTACAGGACTGGGAGACAGCATCAATCGAGGATTGGATGGACAAGTTTCTGAAGACTTAGTCAAACGAGCAGAACGTCGCCGCAATGAGGAACAAGGAAAAAGCGCTGAACTCGATGCCATGGCGAAAGGACTTTTAGATGAAAATCTCCCTCCAAAAGAAATCCAACTTGAAGTTTTAAAGTTCAGTGTCCCTGAAAGTGCTTTATTTGAAACGGGAACCGATCAAATCAGAAAAGATGCTCAAGTTTATCTGACTAAACTTGGGACTTGGCTTCGTTCCTATAAAGGTCAGGTAACTATCCGAGGATTTTCAGGACAAGATCCCAGGACCTCTAAAGATGACTATGAATTTACAGTCTCTCGAACCGTAGCTTTAATGAAATACCTCATTCAAAATAAATATGTGGATGAAAGTCGAATTCAGCCAAAAGTCGCAAGAGCATCCGATGAAAAATTTAGCTACCTACGCGCACCGAGTTCAATTGCTGATAAACGAAAAATTGAATTTACCCTTACTCAAGAACGGTAACCTTTAGAACTGATGGATCCGTTCTTTGTGTCAATTCTTTAAATTCCTAGGACTCCCATGAGGGGGCTACGCATCCATCACTGGGGCTTTTTCTGAAGCTCGATTTGATAAAGCGAGTCGTTCGAGTCTAGGCCCACCTTCTGCTGCAATGGTTCGTGACTCAGTGAAATGAGAGAAGTTATCTTCAAAGTTTTCTTCAAACCGCTTTGCAAGCAACTCAACTTGAGGCCCCTGAGGGATCTCGAGCCATTTCGAATCAACTCCAGCACATTGTTTAGGCACATCAAACCCAAAAACAGGATGCGACTGCATCGCCTCTTTTTCTAACTCGCCTGATTGGATTGCTTTTAAAAGTGCCCGGCTTACCGCAATGGGAAACCGCTGCCCTTTTTTAACACCGCCAACCCAGCCCGTATTCAATAACCAAAACTGGGCATGAGCTGCTTTTGCTTGCGAAGCCAAAAGCTCAGCATAAACTTGGGCCGGTCTTGGCATAAACGGGGCTCCAAAACAGGCACTAAAAGCAGCGGTTGGCTCCTTCACGCCAAGCTCCGTTCCTGCTACTTTCGCCGTGTAACCAGACATAAAATGATACATCGCCTGCCACGAATTTAACTTTGCCACTGCAGGTAATGCACCAAATGCATCGGCAGTGAGAAAAACAATCTGCTTTGGTGGAGCTGCCTCCTTGGTCTGGTCGTGCAGATGTTCAATCGCCTCAATTGGATAAGATCCTCGTGTGTTTTCTGTTTTACTTCGATCTGTAAAATCAATCTTTTGTGTCGTAGCATCAAAGCTTACATTTTCTAGAATTGCTCCAGTCTGATGAATCGCTCGAAATATTTCTGGCTCTTTTTCAGAACTAAGATCAATGAGTTTAGCATAGCATCCACCTTCTAAATTAGAGATTCCCTGAGATGTCCAAATGATTTCATCATCTCCGATCAAATCTCGATCCTCGCTTGCAGAAAGCGTGGTTTTACCAGTGCCACTGAGTCCAAAAAGCACACACGATGACATCGAACCTTCTCGTGCCACATTGGCTGATGCATGCATGGGCAAAATCTTGCCTTCAGGTAAAAGGTAGTTGCAAAGTGTGAACGCGGATTTTTTAATCTCACCCGCATACGCTGTCCCAATAATGCACACCACTGCCGTTTCGGGATTGAGTTGAATCAATGTATCCGTTAAGGAGCTTGGTAGGCCTTGGAGTCCGTAGTCACTGAGTTTTCCGTACGGATCATGAAAGATTTGAATCTTAAGATTGTCTAAGTTTTTTGCTTTTAATTCAGAAACAACCGATTCAATCGGAGCCTCTCGAAACATATTCTGTGCAAACGCACTATGCCAAGGCGAAAGCGACGTGACTTGAATTGGAAACCCACCGACAAAACCCTGATAAGTATAGGATGTTTCACTGTCACATTTTTTTCTTAGCGTTGACTCAACTTGAGCTGCAACAGATTCCTCTATGGGTCGATTAATGGCTCCCCAATGGATCTGATTCTGAGTGGAAGGAGTCCGCACAATAAAACGTTCTTTTGCAGCTCTTCCTGTGTGCTTGCCGGTTTCAACAATCAAAGCCCCAAACTCAGCCACCGTTCCCAATCGCTGCGCTACCGTCTGTTCTATTAATTTGTTTCTTAACGCTGATCCTTGTCTTGATTCTGCCACGAAAACTCCCTTCACCGCCCAAAAGCTCACCATGAGCGTATCTCACCACTTAGGCATTGTGGTTTCTTTCAATTGACATCCACTCCAACGACCCTGGGATGGGTCCAATGGGATGCCCAATATTCTTGCCTGATTTAAACTTGAAGGATTTCTACCCTAATTTTCCCTGAGACTAAATTGAATTTTACTTTAATTTTTTCTTCACTACAGGATTGGCATCAAAACTCACTTTAATTGACTTTTCTAATAAGTCACTCCACTCAGGGTAGAGTTTTCGAATGAACTGCCAATCAACTTCTGTCTCTAGCGTTTCAAGGCTTTGATTCTCAAGTGCCTTTAAATGAAGTCGCCTTCGAGAGCCCGGCCCCATCTTCTCACACCCATCGTTTAACAAATAAAGCTTGCCTAATGTTTTTTTTATTAAATTAACAGAAATTAAAAATTCGTAATCACAAGACTGAGAGTCTTCAGTTTTATAATAAAAGGCCACTTTTTGAATAGTTTGTTTTTTTTTGTGTTCGAAGAAAAAGGTCGTCCATCGCCAACGTCGCTCAAAACGATGACGGATCTGTTCTTGAGCCAAAGTTGCTTTATCTAATGAGACATCCAAGACATAGGACAATCCCCTTCCCAAGTTCTCTTTCATCGACCACGCCAACGGTCCACAGAAACTCACGAGTGTGGCAGCGATCAGCGCCATTTTCCAAAAGAAGAGAGGTTTTGCCTTTGATCCAGTCACTGTAGTCCCCCCCGGGGGATTTTCACCCCGACTTAATAATTTCATTCTTTTTCTAACTCAAGCCTTGGGTACAACGGTGTCGGCTTTTGCGGGAAAAACTCCGTTTCACCCCAAACCAATGTCTCAAAGCCTCCTTGAAAATCAACTCTTGGAACACCTAGTTGCTCAAAAACCTTAGGCAATTGTACCGGACAGACACTCATCAGCCCTACAGCAATCATACGAATGCCTTCCAAAATCACTGCTAACACTTTTTCTAAATCCTCTTTTTGACACGGATCTTTTGCCATCTTCCAAGGTTTCATTTGATCAATAAATAAATTTAACTCTCGAGAGCGTTGATTGCATCGTTTGACATACGTCATCGGATCAATCTTTTCATGAGCAGTCACGAGTTCTTCTTTAAACTTTTCAAAAGAATCGATCACTGACGTTGCAGGTGCAAACTGTTTCGGTGCTTTGAATCGATGCTCTGGAAAATACTTTCGAGCCATGCTGAGCGAGCGATTCACTAGATTGCCCCAATCATTGGCAAGATCAGCATTGACTTTATAGGCCAGGGATTCATAGGAAAAATTTCCATCTGAAGAAAAGTCATTCTCAGCCAATAAGTAGTAACGAAAAGGGTCCACTCCCGTTTTTTTCACCACATCATCAGGCGTGACAATATTTCCGGCGCTTTTTGAGATCTTTTCTCCTTTAAGGTTTAAAAAACCATGAGCAAAAACACGTTTAGGAAGATCAATCCCCATTGACATCAACATGGCCGGCCAATAAATACAGTGAAACCTTGAAATATCTTTCCCAATGATATGAATCGTCTCACTCCAACGCTTACGAAAAGTCTCAGCGGCTTGAGACTTTGGATCTCGAAGCTCGTCTTCAATCCCAGCTGCCGTAAGGTAATTGATCAAGGCATCAAACCAAACATAAATCACATGAGATGGATCAAAAGGTAAAGGAATGCCCCAAGTGAAATTAGATCGAGAGATTGAGAAATCTTTCAACCCCTGACGAATAAAGCTCAGCACTTCGTTTTTACGGTTTTCTGGTTGTAAAAATTCTGGATTTTCTTCAAACCACTTTAAAAGCGGCTTTTCATATTTGGAGAGCTTAAAGAAATAATTTTCTTCAGAGATCCATTTTGGTTTCGTCTTACTCACAGGACAAAGTCCGTCGATGAGTTCTTTTTCGGTGTAAAAGGACTCTGTGACCTCTGAATAATACCCCTCATACTTTGCCTGATAAATGTCACCCTGATCAAAACAGCGTTGAATCAGTTTTTCAACCACTCGATGATGATCTGCATCAGACGTTCGAATAAATCGATCATAACTCACACCAATATCATCAATGACTTTTTGAATGTCATTGGCCATCTGATCACAATAGACTTTCGGATCCAGACCTTTCGCTTCGGCAGCTCGTTGCACTTTAAGAGAATGCTCATCCATCCCTGTTGCAAAATAAGTCTCAACGCCCCTCAGCTGATAAGTGCGCTTTAACCAATCTGCCCCCACACACTCCCATCCAAATCCCACATGAATCCGATTGTTCGGATAGACAATGGCTGTAGTGATGTACTTTACTTTTTTAGACATGTTTTAAGCTGCCTCGAGTTGCTTCGATGTTAAGCTGTGTTCGTCTTCAATGGTTTCAATTCTACTTAGCTTCTCAAGCTTTCCCAAGCTCTAAAACCTTGAATCATCGTTGCTGCCTTCACTTTGAGCCTTGGGGATAGCTCAACCGACTCTAATTGTCCACTACGGAGCCTGAAGAGACTCTAGAATAACTCATTTCTCGGATATAACTCATATGGTCATATCTAACATGCCGCATCTTCAGGCGCCTTGAGTCCCCAAAGTTCTTGCCTCAATAGGCCGATAAGAAGCACGGAGGAATAGGTGGAGCCGAAGAAGCCATTGGGGAAGATTGCCTTCATTTTAGATGAAAAGATCTCTTGGGATCGGGCAAAATCTCTCACTCAAACCATTAATTCGA
>CAYLWK010000378.1:0-5016 GCA_964387255.1 uncultured Oligoflexia bacterium | reverse complement strand
TGTACAAATGAGCGCAAACCGAAGGGAAAGACGAGAAGCACCCACCGCCATGGCAATCAACAACACATCCGGAGGGACTGGAAAAAAAGAAGCTTCTGCAAACGCGATGAAAAAAAGCGCCCACTGAGAATGACGATGATTCGACCATTCAATCACCCAGTCATAAATGCGACGAATCCAACCCATTCCCATCCCAGTTCGACTTGCAGCTTTCTCCATAGCACCCCACTCTGCCATCACTCGATCAGAGAAACGATCTATAAAACCTTATGAGGCAAACTCTCCACACGCCCCGCCGGAGTCACTCGGACGTAATTCAACTTTCTTTGTAACTCGCGAATGGTTGCAGCTCCGCCATAGGTCAAACCAGACCGAAGCCCTCCAATGATATCTGCCACAATTGCATCTTGATCTTCTCGATAAGGCACATCCGTTGCCACCCCTTCAGCCGTTTTCCAATCTGGAAGAGGGCCTAAAAAATTAACTTGTGCTTCTGCACTTGCCATGCCTCGGTACTCTTTTACTTTTTTTCCATTGTCGCGAGTGATGGGTGTTCCTGGAGTGGGCTGAGTCCCCGCAAAAATTCCACCAGTCATCACAAAATCAGCACCAAAAGCTAGGGCCTTCACGATATCTCCAGGCGTGCGAATGCCTCCATCGGCGACCACCGATCGGTCCACCTTGCGACACTCTGCCAATGATGTGAGCATCGGAATTCCAAAACCTGTCTTTATTCGAGTGCTGCAAACCGATCCTCCACCAATGCCCACCTTGATCATGTCTGCGCCACAATTAGCTAGATAATCTGCACCTGCATAGGTCGCAACGTTTCCTGCCAAGATGCACTCTTCAGGTAAGATCTCTCGAAGCCGTTTTAAGGTTTTTCCAATGTATTGAGCATGAGCATGGGCCACATCCAAACAAAAGTAACTTGCCCCTGCATCTTTTAAGGCCTGCGCCCGTTCAAGCTCTTTCTCCGAACAGCCCACTGAAACAAAGGCTGGGTAGCGGCACTTTTTAAATTCTTCAACATTCTTATCAATGGGCATGAAGCGATGAAGTGCCCCCATTCCCCCTTTTGCTCCAATAAAATTGGCCATCTCGCTTTCAGTAATCGTGTCCATGTTCGAGGTGATCATAGGAAGCTCTAACGTTAACTTAGAGCGACGATCTGTCATTGAAATGTCCACATCTCGCCGAGAGGCATAGTGATTGTAAGCGGGAACCAAAAGAATGTCATCAAAGGTGATTGCTAAGTCCATGAATTTAAACTCCGCAACGGGTGTATCATAAATTCAGAAGAATGAGAAAACTAAGCATGATCGCTGGTACAACAAGAGCTCACTTTATTCGGTCATGACTCGCTGCATTTCTCTATTTGAATCTTCAGAAGATTCCCTCAACCTCTTCCTAGACGAGGGAGGCGTCGGTACACTTGCTGAGAAAAATAAAAGACAGGCGTCAACCCCACTTCAGCGATCCACATCCCAACTAAAATCGTTGCACACCCCGCCCACTGTCGAAGGGTCAGCACCTCATCCGCCCAACCCCAACCTATCAAAGCAGCAAACACGGGTTCACCCATAAACATCAACGCTGCGTGCGTAGAGCTTGTGTATTTTTGAGCGTAGGTTTGAGCAAAAAATGCCAAAGCAGTCGCCACAACACCTAAGAAAGTGATGACTCCCCAAGTTTTAAGTGGAAAATCAACACGGAAATCTTCCCACCATCCCGTGCCCACCGCAGCCACTCCCGTAGCTACTGCCACTTGAATCCACGCCAATGCCAAGGGATCAAGCTTCCACTTGCCTTGAGTAAAATGCCCGATAAATACAACTTGCGAACTAAACCAAAAGGCACATCCCAGTAAGAGCAAGTCTCCTGGCTGAAACTCGTAGCGCTGATTCAAACAAAGCAATGCCATTCCGCCGCTGACTAAAACCACCCCTATTAAAGAGCGAAGCGAGGGTAGATTTTTGAAAATCAAAAAAGAAAGCAACGGCACAATGGCCACATACGTTGCTGTTAAAAACCCCGCTTTTGAGGTGTTCGTAAACTGCATGCCATAGGTTTGAAAAAGATAGCCCAGTCCTAGAAAAATCCCCACGAACCCACCGATCATCCAGGTAAACTTGGAAGCTCTCAAAGCCGATTTCAATAAAAATGGGGCTAAAACAAACGTAGCGATTAAAAACCGCCAGAAGATTAAAGCCATTGGCCCTAGATAAACCAGTTCATTTTTCACTAAAATGAAGGTCGTCCCCCAGATCATGGAGACCATTAAAAGAGTCAAATCTGCTTTAAGCCGCGTCATGAAATGCTAGTAACAAACTCCCGGTAGCCTCGTCTAGCAAAGAGCGATAAGCTCTAGCAAAACACGGCGAAAAGTTCCGATGAGAAAGGAAAACCAATGTCGCTACAGGTAGGAGAGCCTTGCCCAGACTTTACATTGCCCTTGGTTCAAGGGAATCAGTTTCATCTTTCTCAAGTGCTAAAACGCGGCCCCGTCATATTGAATTTCATTCGCGGCACCTGGTGTGAGTACTGTACTGCTCATCTTCTTCGCCAACGGCAATGGCAAATCCTCCTCATGGGACCGACTCGGAAAAAAGTCACTATTTTAGTGATCTCAAATGAGTCATTAAGCACCCTGAGAAACTGGCTAGATCAACATCCAAGCCTTTCGTATTTGATGGCTTCAGATGCTAGCGGTGAAGTCGCTGAATCTTTCTCCGTGAGAACTCAAACAGATACTTATAGTCGACCCGCTCTTTTTGTAATCGATCGCGATCAAGTGATTCGACTCAAGCAAGTTGACGACTTAGAAGATCCTCAGCTCGAGAAAAAGACAGAAGAAGCTTTGAAGCCCTAGAGATTGACAGAAACCTACTTTTAAGGAAATCTAAACTGGGGTCGACAGAAATTAATAAAGAATCATTTACAAAATCGGACAAAAGGCAAAGAGAATGATGATTCAAAACCTAAAAAAACAGTTGTCCAAACAAGCGACTCACTTCATCTGTGGAGTAGCATTTAGCGGAATGGCTCTCATGCCTTGGTTCAATGCCACGGCACAAGGAGACACTTCTGCCTTCGTGATGCTCCGCAAATCGGAGAGTCGATATAATCCAGTTTTAGACATCATGGAAAACCGTTTAACCTGTAATATCAAACATAATGGGAACGTCTACATCATCACTGGAACAGGACAAATCTTTCACCAACTGGAGATTCCAGGAAGATTTCTATCTAACCGCTCCAAGGACCTGCTGACCAAAGCTATCACTGACTTTACAAAGTCCGAACTAGAGCGAAAAAAGATCAACGTTCGCTTAAATGCCATCACGACCTATGACTATCTAGAAAATGACGAGTGGAAAACAATTGGTTCATTTGGATCAGAGCATTCTTATACTTATCTAGAATCACCCTACACAAAAAAGATCATTGCTTTAATTGATACTATTTGCGACCGAGGCTCCCCTCATTCAAGCTTCATTCAATAAATGAAGACCCGTATCGTGATTTTTTTGAAATCGAGCCAAACTGCATCGTTCTATCCAAGGTGAATCCAGCAGGTCCACTCTGCCGGCAATCAGATCTGCTACCAGCTTTGCGCTATAAAAACCTGTCGTCAGGCCTTTACTTCCTAATCCTGTGAGCAAATGAAGTCCTAGCCTCCTAGAATCTTGGGAATTAGAAGAAAACTCCCCTCTTTCTTGCAACTTCAAACGTTCCATCTGGGTTGAAGTTAAAATGGGGCCTAAGACTGGAAAATGATCTGCTGTGTTCACTCGAACCGACTGGCGAACGGAGCAAAAATGAATGTCAGTCGTCTGGACTCCCCAAACATCTCTTAATTGATGTAGGAGTCTCGGATCAGGTGTAATTGCTTGATTCACTTCCGCCGTTATTGTCTTCTGAATAAAAAGACTTTCTCTTTGCAGGGAATCATGAGTTGCACCAAGAACCCAGGTGTTTTTTCCTTCGTTTGAAAGAAGATAAGACTTTCTTTTTAAATTAGGACCACGGAGTTTTTTGGAATCAAATGCATCCAAAAATGAAAACTCAACAACCTCTCCTTTTTGATATCTAAGATAAAGCCCTTTTAAAAACTCCTCAACAGCACTGCCACAAGCAAAAATCACATCCGTTGCAAGAATGGAGGAACCATCACTCATTTCAACTAACCATGGCATCTGCTTGTTATTAGTTTGTTTGACTGCAACGACCTTTTTCTCATAACAAAGAGTTGCTTGAGATTCTTCAATGAGTGCTTCACAGAGTTTTTTTGGGTCAACAACAACTGCGGAATTCAGCAAAACACCTCTTTTCCCAGTGATTTTTAACCCATTTAATTCTTCCTTCCACTCATTCTGGTCCACCCAACCCCCGTAGGCTTTCATTTCAGGGAACTTTGACAAAACAGTCTGCAGACGCAATGCGGTTCGATCATCTCTGCCAAAATCAATCAGTCCTTCTGATTGAATAATGCTGCTTCGTTTTTGAGTTTCACTTAAATAGCGTCTCAATACCTCAAACGAGCGATTCACAAACTGACAAAGTGGATCGGAAGGATGACGAATGAGCGGTGACACTAAACCAAGCGGATTACCACTTGCGCCCCAACCTGCATGCCGCCCAGCATCGACTACTGTGACTGAAGCTTCATGTCGTGACAAGTGATAGGCAAGGCTAGCCCCTGCAATCCCAGCCCCTAGAACCACAATTGAGGGCGCCGGTTGCACCGAAGAAGAGGCCCCGTTTGCTCGTGAAAAATCAAAGCGACTCCATTTCTCTAGCTGACTTGCAAGTGAGAGTGAGTCTCCTCCGTAAATTCCAGAAAGCTTTTCCTTTTTTCTGCCAAATCCTTTTGTTTTTTGGCAGAAAAATCCAGCTTCAATCAAATTTCTTCTGACAAACGAAGCCGACGTGAACGTGGAAAATCTTGTAATTCTGGGTTTGGACAAAAGTGCAATCTTTTGAAAAATGGCCTTGGACCATAAATCGGAGTTT
>CAYLWK010000377.1:0-6275 GCA_964387255.1 uncultured Oligoflexia bacterium | reverse complement strand
CAACGCAACACGGTCTTCTAGCGTCAGTGAAAATCCATCAATACGCTTTGGTAAGTTCATCTCAAGGGATGCTGCAGAATTTTGAAATGAGGCAGAACGAGTGAAACCTTCGCTATAACCTGGATAGGCCGAATATTCTAAGCCATCGAAATACTTCATTTTTTGAGTTCCTAATATCCCTGCATGTGCATAGGGTGGATGTTCCATTGCCGCCACTCCATCCATTCTAAGAAGGTAGTTTCTAGAACTCAGTGGAGCAAAATCAACTTCTTGAGAGGCAAGGCCGTTGCTCATGATCCAACTGTCATTAGAAGACAGTGGCTTCATTTGTGGTAGGAAATTAAATCGATTCGTAAGGCTTTCAATCACATTGTAGTTACTCGCCCATCCAGTCGAAACTCCAGTAGCAGTCCCTCTGACATTCGCTATGCCAATCCAACCGCTTTGGTTTCTGGTAGGATCATCTTTAAAAAGCTTTGCCTCAAACTTGTACTCAGGATCAGTAGGAATCACATAATCACTATTATTCACCAAGCCATCAAGAAGCGTCATTTTTCCACGGGTCCAGCTTCCAAACACCGTGACTCCCGCATAGGGGTAGAGCTTCTCAGCGAGTTGCTGGCGAAATTGAGAAACGGTATAACTCATGAAAAACGAACAATCGGGTCGTACTTGACCCTTCTCATCTCGATAGCACCTTTTGGGATAACGAGTGCTCATTTCACCATTCTGATTGAAATAGTGAAAGCTTCTTGACTGAGTCGTCATTCCGACAATATCGCCAGTCGGATCAATCCAAGGATAAGTGCCTCGAATATTCTGATCAAACTCAATCAAGTGATTGCTAGGGTCTCGAAATTGATACTGCGCAAACCCATAGTCTCGAAGCTCAGGATCAAACGGGGCATAAGCAAGTGGCTTGATCTGGTTAAATGCTCGAACATCACAGGTCGGATAGCCTGAATCTGCTTTTGAATAAACAATCTCGTAGCGACCCCGGTGAACTTGTCCGCCCGGACGAGTATCTTCCCAGGTGATGTCGGAGTTGCCAATTCGAAAAACCAAAACCTCATTGCGAGCAATGGTTGGTTCCCAAATTGAATTAACGGGAAATCGCGTTCCCATCATCGGCATGGAACCAAGAAGCTGATGGCGTTTGATGCGAGCATTTTCCGTTTTAGGATTCTCGACTTCAATTCGAATATCTCTGCCCCAAAGCTCCGTGTATTGATTCCCATGCCACTCACCTTTCAGGGCTGTGATGATCGTAAGGTCATAGCAATCATTTTGAGAAGAACTCCCACAGGGATAAGGATTGCTTCTTTCATTGGCACGAGAGGGGCGATTCAAAGGGGTACCGTCACAGATAAAGGACATCGTCGTATCACTAGAAGTTAAATTTCCCACAAGACTTAATGTGGGTAGAGCAATTTCCTCAGTGGGGCTGTAAGCAGTAATTGAAACGCCTGGACCCGCATTCAAAACGTCTTCATTTTTACCTAATTTTTCAGGCACTATCAGGTTCAACCGTTTAGCACCCGGAGAAAGGGAGATCCTTCCATCACTCGAAGTACGATTGGGCAGGATTTGAGATTCGGTATATTGATTCCCATAGGCATTAAACCGATCAATATCAGCAATCTTAACTGGAAAATCAGGAAGCTCTTCGGCGAAGCTTCCAGCCGCTGAAATCACCCCTAAGATCAGACCAAAAAAAAATCCGCTAAGATGACCTCGAGCAAAGAACAACCTAGCTATGATTACTTGATGCCTGGAATTTTTATTCTTGAAAGAATTTCTAATCACTAAATCTGAACTAAAGTCTGACATTCCCCGGTCCCCTTTTCGAGCCAATCTTTGAGATGCATGAATAAGACCAATGAAGGTTTGACTACTAAGGTGTTTTTTCTTCAATCTGAGCTGCCTAAGCTAAAGACGGCGCCTGACTTATCGACAATAATCTGACACTCTTGAATCAATGAGATTTTTCTAAACAATCAAGAGGAGTCACTGTGTCTCCAATGACCTTGGCAAACCTAAAAATATGTAAACGATAGAGAATAGGCAAAGGAGAAAGAAACGCCTAAAGGTAGAGGCTTTGTTATTCCATCATTAAATTCTTACAAGCAGAACCAGCACTAATCCGACTGCGATAAAAATCGATGATCTGATTTTTTTTAGAAGACGAACGGAATGTCCTCAAAGCAACTCTTTGCCAACGAGTCATCGGACCTTGATAGAAAAAGTCTTGCTTTCCACTGGACGCATCTCTCACGTGCAACTCTAAGAAACCCTGGCCCACTAAGTTCCATTCATAGTAAGTTTCCCAAAAATCGTAATAATTTACACCGATGCGTTCAACTTGCTCTCCGTTAACAATCGTAAATCGATATCGAGCTTTTTGATTCTGATTCTCCGGCTGTTCAATGATTAAAAATCGACCTGAACCATCATTAAACTCAAGTACTTCCTTAATTTGCCAGTTGAGTGGTTTGGAGTGTGAAGAAAAAGCATTCAGTTGAAAAGAAACTATCAAAATGGAGATTGAACTCATAAAAACCCTAGCCGTCCGCCTCGCAGTTTGTCCAAACCTTGCTAAGATCAAAGATCCTCCCCCAATCAAGTCTGCTTCTAGTTCTCCATCTTACGATTGAATCGATAAAATGCAAGTCCAGTGAATAATAAGACCCACTGATCCAGGCGCGGCAGCACGGAATACGATAAGTTCCAACTAATTCCAAAATGAATAAGCAAAGGGATCAGTAAGCCTGATTGGTAAAAAGCTGATCGATTTGTTGCATTTAAACTGACTTTCAGCATCATCCCCAACGCTCCAATAAATGCGATCAAACCAACAATCCCAGTCTCAATAAGGATTTCAAACCAGGTACTCTCAGAGACGAGCTTAATTCTTCCATCAGACCAGCGCCTCACACCATGACCCAGCCAAGGCGATCTCAAAAAGACATTGAATGAACGAATAAGATTCTGGATACGATTGCCTTCACTTGTTGTACGCCCTTTTGAAAGGTAGGGCTGAGACTCAATCTCCTCAGTCTGATCTGAATAAACTTTTCCACAAAAAAGCTGCTTCGTCTCTAGAGTGGTCCAATTGCTTGGAATCCCGTCATGAACAATTCTGCAAAGACTTGACTTCAGACCCAAAGGGCCAATTAAAAAACTAAAATAGCGCTGCCCCCCGGACGACAACAAAAATAAAATCACAATCCCCGCAACACAAATTTTCGGCTGGAACAAACTAAAAATAGACTGCCATTTATAACGCCATCTAATTGTAGAGAATAGAGATGCAATCGTAAAACCAAAGGTGCCACAAAATATCAATAAAATTCCTAAACGCGAAGTAGTGATGAAGACTCCTAAAAGAATAAAGCTTTTAAAAATGAGGTCGATTCCATTTTTTAAAAATACCCGTTGCGGTAAGAGCCAAAGGTACCCAAACGACCATGCCGCTGCAGCATAAGACGGCTCATAATAAAAGCCATGAACTCTTGGAAAGATGCGTCCCTCTATTTCAATCCCAGTCTGAGTTTTCCCCAAAAGAGGCTCTAGATGCCCAAAGCCATAAATATAAATGACATCAATAATAGGAACTAAGACTGAAAAAATAGGCCTAATAGCATCCCCTTTTTTGCATTTTCGGAACTGAGTAACCTTGAAGCTAAAAATGCACCTCCGAGATTAAAAACCACCCACATGACCTTAATCACTCCTGTAGTGGCGTCAGCGTGAAGACCACTTCCAAGGATTAAGAGAAAGCAATAAATAAACCCAAACCCTAAAGCCCAAAGGACATCTCGATTCAAGAAGAAATTAAATTGATTTCGAACTAGAAAATAAATTGCTCCGATGAGGAGCAAAGGCTGTGCCCATCGAATATTGTAATGAGATAGGCGTGTTGCTAGAGTTTGATCTGCACAGGATAAAAATATTAAAACTGAAAGAATTGAAATGATCAGCCCATTTTGACTGACTGAGTTTGAAAAACGATTCGCGAAACCTTTCACCATAAAAAATTTATCCTTCGAAGAAATGATTTTACAGTTTCATACTAGCGTTGAAATGACTTTCTTTTCAGCCTTTACAATTGCATCCAAGGAAAAATGGGTTTCTATTTTGTTTTTAGCGCGACTCACCTGACCCAGCCGTTTTTGATCAACCTTAAAATTCAAAATACAATTAGCTAGCTGAGATAAATTGCCTGGATCAATCAAATCTCCCATTCCATCCTCCAGGAGATCTTGGATTCCTCTTACATTCGCACCAATGACTGGGAGGCCACACGCCATTGCCTCGAGAACAACTTTTGGATTGCCTTCATAGGATGAATAAAGAATCAATGCTCGGTGCTGATTCATTACTTTAGGAAGATCTTCATGAGGGACCTTTCCAAGAAACCTTGCATCGACCTTGAGAGCTTGAGCCAATACTTTCATTTGATCAAGCAGAGGCCCTGTGCCTATCAGAGAGATGGATTGATCGGCATGTGAGCAAGCCTTTAAAATCAAATCAATATTTTTTTCCTGTGAGAATCTCCCTACAAATAAAAACCTAGACGATCTATCGTCGCTTAAGTCTCTAAAAGTGGAGGTATCAATATAATTTGGGATAATCGTTACCCTTTGAGGGTCCACTCTAAATTTTTCTTTTACAAAGTTAAAACTAGAAGGTGCCGTTAAAATGACTCGATCTGCTTGAGAGTAGCTTTTTTGTGACTCCCTACGAAGGATCCATTGTCTTAAAATAGAGTCACCTTGAGAAACTGAGTTCTGATAAGCCTCAAAACCACACCGTAACAAAAATGGCTTTTGAAACTTCTTTGCGATTCGTCGAGGGCTCCAACTTCCCCACATTTGGTTTGTCTTTACCAAATCTAGCTTTTTAAAGATGGAATTCAAATTGTCCTCAGGATAAAAAGAACGCCATAACTTGCTAAGTCGATTTTTTTTTGAATTCAAAACCACAACAGGAAACGCTTCTTTTTGCACGGTCGATTGAAAGCTTTCATGAGTGTCATAGGTGAAAAAAATCGTCTCAATTCCATGCCGTCGCAGGTACTGATAGTAATGGAGCTCGCGACTTAAAAATCCACGCTCCTCCCAAGTCCCAAGTCCATGTCCATAGGTAAAAAACAGGCCAAGTCGAATCATCCTCTAGCCTCGTTGGTAAAGTTTTGTTAGATAATCTTTAAAAATCATATCCCAATAAAGAGGTTCAACTGTTTGACGAGCTTTCTGGGTGATCGATTCAGCAAGTGATGAATCATGAACCAGTCCAAGGCATGCCTTTGCTATTGCCGCTATATCACCCACCGGGGAAAGCAGACCATTTTCTCCAGATTGAACATAGTCCAAGGGCATCCCCATTGCCGTTGAAACCACCGGAATACCACTGGCCATCGACTCCATGAGCTGAATCGGGCCTCCTTCAACTCTTGATGCAATCAGGTATTGATCGAGCATCTGATAAAAATTCACTAGCTCAGTTGGATGTTGAAATTGATGGTGAAGAAAGGGAATGTTGGCTTGAGAAAGCCTTTTTTTGACATACCCCCTCGCAGGACCACTGAGTAGAACAAAAAGATCGATCTCTCTAGCCAAAACCTCCATGACATCACAAAACACATCAGGCCCTTTGACGAGTTTCGGCTCATTTCCTTCGCCCCAACCGGTACCATCTTTTTGAAAGCTTCCAATCACCGTTGCTTCAAGGGGAACTTCCCATTTACGCCGAAGGGTTTCTTTTTCTTTTTTAGAGCTTTTGACCTGAAATGCCCGATCCACCCCAATGGGAATCAAACAGATTTTTTCTTCAGGAATCCCCAACTGAACCAAAGCCTTCACGGAACTTTGGTTTGAAGTGTGCCACAGATCAACAAGTCCTTTGAGACGATCGAAACTCGGGTAGGAATGATCTGGAACCACGTGAAACCAAGTGACAATGATTCGATTATTTCCTTTTACTAATGGAAAATGCTGATGTTTTTCAAAAAATGTCGCTGCAGAGCCGTAGTGTATAACTTTATTGCGAAACCCCACCGGCATCACTGTCATCCCAACTCGGTCTTTGCCTAAATGATTCTGTAAACGCTGACCAATTTCTTGAATCACCCAATTTGAGCCTTCAGTGACATATTGAATTTCCTCACGCGCACTGAGATTGTCCCTTAACCTTTTCGTTCCACGCCAAACTTTTGATAAAATCTCCATGCCACACAACTCTTTCAAACTTTCTAAAAGGTAGGTTTAACATAG
>CAYLWK010000376.1:0-7244 GCA_964387255.1 uncultured Oligoflexia bacterium | reverse complement strand
GCTTGCCCGTGGGAATCTATGGGGGGCAAAAGATGAAAGAGTTCAAAAAAAGTATCCCTGTCTGAAACGTGATCTTCAAAATAGCGAGAATAGATCACTGAACGCAATTTCTTACCTTTAATGATGAGTTGAAGCAATTTCTTTAAATCTTGCTTGTTAAGATTTTGCCTCAAAAAATAATTTACGAATAGTGTTAAGGAGTTCACTCGAAACTCATGTAGTTTCAAAAGTGTCGCAAACTGATTTAGAGTCGGTGATTTTTGAATGATCAATTCAGCTATTTCCTTAGTGAAGATGAGGGATGCTAATATCGAATACTCCTCTGGTGTTAAACGTTGCCTCATTGACGTTACAAGTTCGATCAGTTCCTGAAAAGAAGATGTCTGTGTAAGTGCCAGCCTGCTTTTCGTCTTTAAAAGCTCTGCCATGACTTTCTCTGGATTTGAAGTGAGAGCGGCGAACTCTCTCATTTGGTCTTCAGTAGGCTCCGTCTTAAGAAAATTATCTGCTGCAGAGATTAAGGCTTTTTCTTTTTTGTTTTGGAGCCAAGGTCCCTCTTTTTCTCTTCGGTGTTTTGCTATCAAAAGAAAACTATCTGAGGAGCTAAACGGGTATTCCTGAAGAATCAATTTTAAAACTTCAATTTCATGGGACTGTTTGACTGAACTAGTTAACAGGGTAATGAGTCCTTCAGGAGAAATATCCATCAAGTTAAACTCTTTTAGTATTTCAATTTTAAACTGATGGAAACTATTTAAAACAGATTTATCAATCCGAGAACCTTGAGAGAATTCTCCAAGTCTAAAAAATTCGGTGAAAATAAGCATTCGTTGTCTTCGGACTTCTTGGTCTGGATGGTCTAAATGAGATCTTAAGGCTTTTTTTAATTTTGCAAAAATAACCTCACGCTTGCTTGCAGCTACTTGAAAGACTTCTTCTAGAATCCAAGTAAATAGGCGGATATCTTCGGAACCCTCCAATTGGATGGGAAGTTCGTTTAGATTGTCGATGATTAGCTTTACTATGCCTTTTGTCACTGATTGAGGAAATGCTTGTCCTTTAGGGAACAGAGTTTTGATAGCTTGGTTGATGCTCGTAAATGTATAAGACTTAAGAATAATTTGAATAACATTTAGATAGGCTCCAGATTTTAGTTCAAGATTTCTGAGAACACTAGTGATCAGTTCAGGCGTCGGTTCCATGCTAAAAAACATATTTAGTGCTTCAAAGAGGATTTCTACGATTTCTTGAGATTTTTCTATTTTGACTCCCTTGATAGAAATCTTTAAGGCTGATGCAATTTCCTCAGCACATGTCACCTTTTCTTTCATACGAGGCCAAGCGGCTATAAAAAAATCGGCCGAATCAGATCTTCTTAGAATATCTAAGTTAACTAGTTCAGCTATCTGTTTAATGTTTGGATCAAAGCTCCAGAATAGTTCTATGTTTTCAGCTAGAATATTTCGAAGCATTGCGTTGTAATTAGAAAGATCAGCTGAAGTTCTGGCAGGAGAAAAAAGGTCCAAAAACTCATTCGCATTTGTGACTTTTTTATATTGAATTGCATTGATCACTATTGACTTTTCCAATTGATAATTGAGGTTCATAAATCCAACTGCATGACGAAGCTGTTGGATGACATCCAATTCAATGGAATCATAGTCTAGCTCTGTAATCGTTTTACGAAGGTAACTGCTAAAGCTTTGACCGCTTTTCAGGCTTTCTATAAATTGACGTTTGATAGCTGAGTCGGGGGCATATTCTAAGACAATAAGTATTTCGTCGTCTCTAAAGCGACTAAAGAATAGGAGAGATAAAAATTCAAGAAAATGATCTTCCTGGGATGTTTTGGCAATTTCAATCATTTCCGAGACCGTTTTTAAGTCCCGCCTATATCCACGAGCGTCCTTTATGGCTGCGGCATTTTTTACGACGTATGCATCGGTGTTGCCATAAGGATACCGAATGATGTCTACGCCGAAGTATTCAGCAAATTTTGTTTCTGATTTTCCAAACGCTTTATAGATCCTGCGGCCTTCTCCTTTTGTAATGTCGACAATTTTTGCATCTTTATTGATTCTACACTTTACGACACGAGTAATATTTCCTCCCCGTTTAGCTGCAAAAGAAAGGTCTTTTTGTGAAACTCCATAAAGTCCATCTCCTGCTGTTCCAGAGGTCGAAGGAAGAATGCCTTGAAACAAAATACTTCGAAAAGAACTTTCAGTTTTTGTACCATGATAAAGAAATCCATCTGGGAAGGCAGTTGAAGGGGGCTCGAAAAATAGGCTGGTATTTACGCCGAAATGCTCTAAGTTCTGGGAAATCACCTCGGGGTCTCGGTGCCGAGCAAAAAGGTATCGATTAAAAGGCTGAATTTGGGAATAGATAGCTGCAATTCTTTCAGCACCAAAATGCTTCATCAGCATCTTTGCAGCAGTCGGATTCGTATACGATCGAAATGCTTTTTGAATAGTTTGGTTGATCCAGACTACAAAACGATCATTTTTGAGATAAGGGATCAAGGTGCTGCCATTCAAGGCTTCGGAAATGGTCTGTCTGACTGTAGATTCTGAACTAGAATCAATGTCAAACAGAAATGACTTTTTTGGATAGCCCTTCCCGTTTTCATAAAAGTAATTAATTGCTAGAAGTCGAATGTAGCGAAAAGCGAGTAAAATTGGGTGATTTATTTTCTTTTTTGCGAATTCAGTTGATTCAAAGCTTTCTGCAGGTGCAAAAAAGATCGTGGGTCTTCCTTGGTAAATCTCAGCAATGCCATCTCCCATTCCATTCCAGGAAGGAGCTTGGCCATGTTTAAGGCGAATTTTTTCTATAGGGATGTAGCCTTGATTGATTTCATCTTTTCCTCTAGAGGACAAAGGGTCAAAACGTTCCAGTCCAATGGGGTCAATTTTTTTTACACCATAGTGATCCGGATTGATGGAATGTAAGGAGTATTGAGAAGCGATATCAACATCAGACTCACCAATAATAAACTCTCTTACGTCGATGATCTCCTGCCGTCGTAGTTTATTAACTATTTGGTCTAGTTCGCGTTTAGTTCGTGCTTGACTTAGTTTGCCTTTTAGCCAATAGAAGTAGTCTCTTGAAGTTCCACCGATAAACTCTGCATCTGGATCAACGGACCAAACGTCTTTAAAAAGATTTACTTTTTGAGAGAGCTCTATTCCTAGGTCCTTGAATTCATCGACGGTCATCCATTGGGTAATACGAGATTGGGCTAGAGCCGTACCAACCATGAGCCCTTGAATTAAGAAAAGAAATGTAAAAAAATTTGTAGTCAATAGACGCCGAAACAAAACCATGATTTGACTGAGGCGTCGAGAGTTAGAATTAAAGTCTTTTAATTCAATTATCGGCGCTATCCTTATTAGAGATAACTTGGACGCGTAGCATCAAGCATAGATTGCTGTCAAGCAATCTAGAGTGCCTGTGGAAGAACTAAATGAGTGGAAAGTGACGATTTAAAAAATGTGGCAATGGTCTGCATCAATTTTGGCAGCGGGTTTTCGCTTAGGATGACCTATCGGAAATTGGTACAAGAGGGGGGCCGGAGTTGACGCGAAGGTGGATCCCTCGCGTGGAGCGTGGATGCCCACCAGGCTCCTCCTGGTTCATTTCGAATCTTTGATCGTCCCTTTGTTTTTTGTTCATTTGTTTTTCGGTCATGATGGATTTCAGGATCTTTTTTTTGAGTGATGTCTAAGAGCCATTTAATCAGCCCATTTTTCCTTTTCATCTTTGGCTTAGCTCCTCCAAATGGATCAACGAGCGATGGGTGGGGTTGCACCGAATCCATCCTTGAGTGTCGATGACTTTGAATTAGTTCGATTGGTTTCATTTGCAAACCCTCCTTCATTTAAGAACCTATCAAGGCTCATTGCTTGTGTAAAAACGAAACTTTATGATAAGTATATTCTGAAAAACCGAATTATTATGAGAGTGAAAACGCGCTGTGTTAAATTTTAATCATCTCTATTACTTCCAGACCATCGCAAAGCTAGGTTCAATTGCCAAAGCAAGTCAGGTGCTTCATTTAACTCAATCGACCTTAAGCGATCAGCTGCGTCAACTTGAGGAGCGATTGGGAAAAAAGCTTTTTGATCGGGCTCCCAGGCGCCTCATTCTCAATGAACAAGGGCGCATTGCGCTTGGGTATGCAGAGCGTATTTTCTCAACCGCAGAGGCTCTTGAAAAATCCCTTCAGTCAAAGCAATCGCCTCGAATGGAACTTATTCGAATTGGGCACGTGCCTTCTTTGGTCAAAGTGCACATCCACGAGTTTTTAGGTCCTCTTTGGAAAGCCAGAGACCTCAGAATTCGCGTGATTGAGGGGGGGCTGAGTTACTTAATCAAAGAACTAGAGGTGATGAATCTAGAGCTTGTTTTGAGTGATGTCACGATTCAGCACTTAGGAACTCAACTATTAAATCGTCACTTGATCTCTCGTGAGATTGTGGCGGTGGCTCATCCTCGTTTCATACAAGCGAGAAAAGATTTTCCAAAGTCACTTTCGGGGCTTCCGTTTGTAAATTTTACGGAGCAGGGGCATTTACGAAATGCAATTGATCAGTTTTTAACTGAAAATGAAATCGAGCCTGATCGGGTGGGCGAGGTCGATGACATTGGACTGGCGCGGCTGTCTGCTGAAAATGGTGTTGGATTTGTGTTTCTTCCGAAAAATGCTGTGACCGAGTCCCTGAAATTGAAAAAGTTAGTGACTTTGGGGTATGCTTCCAACATTAAAACAGACATGTTTGCAATCACACAGAAGTCATCTCAAACGCATCCAAGGTTATTGAAAGCGATCCGTGAGTTTCATCTGAAAAATAAAAAAGAATGAACCAAAAAAAACAAAAAAAGCAAAACTCAACCAAGGAAAATCATCGAATGAGTCAACCCAAACTAGTGATCCGAAATGCCAAGCACAGTGATGTGACTGCGATTCATGAGCTGGTGAAAAAAGCTTATCCTCATTTCCCCCCGTACCCTGAAACCATGATACAGGCTCAGATAAATAACTACCCCTATGGACACTTTGTAGCGACCCTTGGAGATCGGGTCGTGGGCTACTGTGCTTCGATTCGGCTTTCTGAGGCACGGGTTTTTGCGCCTCATAATTGGCGAGAAATCACAGGAAATGGCTATGGGTCGACTCATGAAGTGAACGGAGATTGGCTTTACGGTTATGAGGTCTGTGTGGATCCCGATGTGAGGGGATACCGAATTGGACAGCGGTTTTACAATGAACGGAAGAAACTTTGTAAATACTATCGCCTCAAAGGCATTGTCTTTGCGGGTCGAATTCCAAATATTAAAAAACGCTTGAAGCAGGTGGGGACTGTCGAAAAATACATTGAAGCAGTTCAAAAAAAGAAAATCAGAGATCCCGTCCTGTCGTTTCAACTTCGAAATGGGTTTGAAGTCTTAGGGTATTTTGAAGACTATTTACCCGCCGATCGAGCATCTCTTGGATACGCGGTTCATTTGATTTGGAAAAATCCATCTCGTGACTCTGGAATGGCACCGGATCAAAGTCATATTGACCAGCTCCGTTCTTCAACCGTGAGGATTGGCGTTGTACAGTATCGTCAACGGAGAATCGAATCATTCAAAGAGTTTAAGCAATTGGTAGAATACTTTGTCGATGTTGTAGCGGACTACCGCGGAGATTTTATCGTTTTTCCTGAGCTCTTTAGCTTACAGCTTTTATCCGTTGAGAATGAGAAGATCAAACCCGATGAATCTATTCTCAGAATGACCGAGTATGAGAAAGATCTAAACGAGATGTTCTCTAAGCTTGCTGTGAAATACAATATCAATATCATTGGTGGCTCTCATCCTAAAAAAGTGAAAGACGCAGTACAGAATGTTTGTGGAATCTATCTTCGAGATGGATCTATGTATGAGCAGCCCAAGATTCATCCGACGCCAAATGAGAAATATTGGTGGAATATTGAAGGCGGAAACAAGGTCCGGGTGATTCCAACGGACTGTGGGCCAATTGGTGTTTTGATTTGTTATGACTGTGAGTTTCCAGAGTTGCCAAGGTATCTAGCAGATCAAGGAGCAAAGTTCTTATTTATTCCATATTTGACCGATGAGCGACAAAGCTACTTGAGGGTTCGGTACTGTGCTCAGTCACGAGCCGTGGAAAATCAAATGTATGTTGCCATGGCTGGAAGCTGCGGAAATTTACCGAATGTGAACAACATGGATATTCACTACGCTCAAAGTGCTATTTTAACTCCATGTGATTTTCCGTTCGCAAGAGATGGGATTGCCGCAGACACCACTCCTAACGCAGAAGCAGTAGCCGTCGCAGATCTACGAATTGATGACCTCGTCGAAGCAAGAAATGCAGGCACGGTGCAAAACCTAAAAGACCGTCGTCATGATCTTTACTCAATTAAATGGCACTCGAAAGCCAATCAGTAAAAAACTTTGAGAAAGTGACCATTACCATGATTGGCTACCTAGGGTTTGAAACTTAATGCCCTTGTGGATGCCAAACGGTTTTAAATTCACTCGTTCGAAGCAGCGATTCAAGACTTTTTTGAGCTCTCTTGGAGCTGACGTGAATTCGCTTTAAGTTTTCAGCGCCGTCGATTTGCGCTTGTTTTAAGTCAGTACTCTCCACGTCTGACGGGAGGATGAGGCTTTGAATTTCCATATGAGTGTAGAAGTGAGGTGCAAGCTCTCGACTCAGGCCTGAGAGTAAATTCACAGTCCCTGCCGGAAGATCACTTGTGTGTAGCACTTCTGCAAGAGGAGCCAAAAGTGCACCTTGAGTTTCAGGAATCAAAACCACACACGTATTTCCTAAGGCGAGTGTTGCACAAAGATCTTCCATGCTTTTTGAAAAATTAAACTGCCGAGAGAGAAGCACTCCAACTACACCCACCGGTTCGACTGCTGTAAAATTGTGATGTCCTGTCATGACTGGATTTAGCGATCCAGAAACTTGCTGAGCTTTATCACAAAAACCTGCATAATAGATCACTACATCAATTCCATTTTGAATTTCCTGCAATGCTTTTTCAGAGCTCAGTCCAAAACAATCTTGAAAGAGAATTGAAAATTCTTCTCTTCTTGCCTCCATCATCTCAGCAATTCGATATAAAACTTGAGACCTTAAAAAAGCTGAATTCGAGGTCCACGAAGGAAATGCTTTTGATGCACTCATCACGGCATTTCTCAAGTCCTTTCGAGAGGCTCGG
>CAYLWK010000375.1:0-3038 GCA_964387255.1 uncultured Oligoflexia bacterium | reverse complement strand
CAACTACCATCGGTGAAAGCAATACTGATTGAATTCTATTTTCCATACCCTCCAAAATACCTTATAGTGCTGAGCTTGACTATGAAACCAATAAGTTCTTTTCAAACCCTCAGTGCGGTTCTCGTCGCACTTTTATCACTTAATGCCTGTTGGGAATCAAAATCTGCTCCAACCTCTCTAGAGGAGATCAACCGTAATGCTGAAATCATCCTCAATAAAGGCGAGATAATTCAAGCAAAACTAGCACTGACAGATGAAGAAACCACTCAGGGGTTAAGCGGGATTCAAGATCAGGACTTTCAGGCAAATCAAGGCATGCTTTTCATCTACCCAAAACAACGCCCACTGCGCTTTTGGATGCCAGATACTTATTTTGATCTTGATATCTATTTTTTAGACGCCTCTTTGAAAGTCATCGATATTGAACGAAATGTCGAACACCATCCTGGATATGATGTCCCCCCAGCCATCGCAACGACACGAACCATCTTAGCTCAGCATGTTTTAGAACTAAGAAGCGACTCTCCGCTCAATCAGAAGATTCGTATTGGCGATACGTTGAAACTCTCAGCTGAAGTCACACTTAGTCAAATCATTGAGCTTATGGAAGAATCGCGCTAGCCCATAGCTGAGCAACACTGCCATTGAAAATAATCTAGATCTTTCTTCCTTCGTGATGGACTTGACGCTTTTTTGTACCCCTGGCAGAACCATTTCATGAATAGACTATTTGACCTTCCTCCCTCAGCACAGCCTCCAAAAACAACTCTGATTCCAGTTCCATGGGATGCCACGGCTTCTTATCACAAAGGGTCCTCTCAAGGTCCCAAGGCGATTTTGGAGGCGAGTTCTCAGTTGGACTTATTTGATCGAAATTTTGGTAGAGCTGATCAAATTGGAATTGACCTATTGCCAATCCCCGAAGAAATCCTTCAATGGAATCGTGATGCCCTAAAGGATCCCCATCCAGAGACTGTGAATCTTCTTAGTAAGAAACTCAATCAATGGGTTCTGGAACAGAGTCGTAAAATTCTCGATGAAAATCAGTTTGCCGGCGTGATTGGAGGCGAGCACTCTGCACCCTTTGGACTCATTCAAGCACTGTCAGAAAGAACTTCATCTTTCGGAATTCTTCATATGGATGCCCATCACGATCTTCGCAAAGCTTATCAAGGATACACTCATTCTCATGCCTCAATTTTTTATAATTGTGTGACTCAAATTGAGAACCTTGAAAAACTCGTTTCGGTTGGAATCAGAGATTTTAGTGAAGAAGAATATCACTTCGCACAATCTCAAGCTCACAAGATCACCGCTTTTTATGATGCTGACTTATCACGCCTGAAGTTTCAAGGTGTGGCTTTTGAAAAAGTCGCTTTTGAAATTTTACAGCCACTCCCACAAGATGTTTATATTTCTTTTGATATTGATGGCTTGGCCCCTCAATTCTGTCCTCACACAGGCACGCCGGTTCCGGGAGGTCTTAGCTTTTCCGAGGCTATTTTCTTGCTCCAAACGTTAGTTCAATCGGGTCGAAAAATCATTGGCTTTGACTTGTGTGAAGTTGCTCCTGGATCAACGACTGATTGGGATGCAAATGTAGGAATGCGACTTCTCTACCAACTCTGTGGGTGGCAATTTAAATCCCACCGCCTTCTTTAGAGTTAAAGAGACCTCCCTATCTTACTTAGCTTTTTTTCATATGGGGATATTCAATCGTTTTGGGTGGAACCAAATTTTCTTTTATAGTTCTCGGTGAAATCCAACGGACTAAATTTAAAACACTTCCCGCCTTATCATTGGTACCCGATGCACGCGCTCCTCCGAAAGGCTGCTGTCCAACCACAGCACCAGTCGGCTTATCATTGATGTAGAAATTCCCGGCAGTGAAACGAAGCGCATTGGATATTTTTTGAACTGCAAATCGGTCTTGAGCAAACACAGCCCCCGTTAAAGCATAAGGAGACCCTTGGTCACAAAGCTTTAGCGTTTCATCTAGTTGATTTTCATCATAAACGTACACAGACAACACTGGACCGAAAATTTCCTCTTTCATTGTTTTATAGTTTGGATCTTGGCACTCAATGAGGGTGGGTCGAATAAAGTAACCCTTTGAATCATCCCATTCCCCGCCTGCAATGACTTCAGCACCACTGCTTGACTTTGCCTCTTGAATATAACCGCTGATTTTTCCAAATGCCTTAGAATCAATCACAGCACCCATAAAATGACTCATGTCTGATGGATCTCCCATCGAAAGTGCTTCAATTTTCTCGACGAGGGGAGTCTTAATAGATTTCCAAACTGATTTTGGAATAAATGCCCGAGAAGCAGCTGAGCATTTTTGTCCTTGGTACTCAAACGCACCTCGAATCAAAGCCGTCACAAGAGCGTCACAATCAGCTGACTCATGTGCAAAAATAAAATCTTTTCCACCCGTTTCACCCACTAAGCGAGGATAAGAATGATAGCGAGAAATCTTTTCACCCACAGTTTTAAATATTGTCTGAAAAGTTTGTGTGGAGCCTGTAAAATGAACGCCCGCAAGCTCTGGCTTGCTCAAAAGGTGTTCTCCTGCAAGCGAACCTGGAGATGGTAAGAACTGAATCACTCCATCTGGCACGCCTGCTTCTTGAAAAAGCTTCATCGAATAATAAGCTGAAAAAATTTGAGTATTTGATGGCTTCCAAATTGCCGTATTTCCTACAAGTGCTGGCGCCGCTGGAAGGTTAGCTGCAATCGATGTGAAGTTAAATGGCGTGACTGCCAATACAAACCCCTCTAAAGGTCGGTAGTCTAGAGCATTGATCACCCCGGGGCCATGTAATGGTTGATCCGCTAAAATCGACTGATAATAACTGACATTGAATTTTAAAAAATCAATCAACTCACAAACCGCATCAATTTCAGCTTGATAAACTGTCTTTGACTGTCCGAGGATCGTGGATGCATTCAAAAGATCCCGATAGGGTCCCGCAAGAAGCTCTGCTGCCTTTAAAAAAATCCGGGATCGCTCCTCCCAACTTAACTCAGCCCAT
>CAYLWK010000374.1:0-4138 GCA_964387255.1 uncultured Oligoflexia bacterium | reverse complement strand
TAAGAGCATTCGCACGTTTGCCAAGACCTGATCCATCTCATCTCGGTTGACCCAAAAAAATCGAAATGATGGTTTCACTCCATCTGGAGTCATCACATTAAAAAAGCTCAGTGGCTCGGTAGGCTGAACTTGATTTGAAAAACGAGGCTTGCCTGGAAATAGAGTGATTCTTTTCACGTCTTCTAAACGAAACTCGATTTTTTGACCATGCTGAGTCAAAAAATCCAGCTCTCCTCGGAAGTCTCTTTCAGTGGGATGCAACCCTCTAGTCGTACTAAAAAAATTAAATGACGAGGCTGCCTGGAATCTTGTGACAATCCCGGTGGCAATGATCACCTCTCGTTCCTCGTTTTGTGGAGCGCTCCTTCTAAACCCAAACCAACCCCGTCGCCTAGGCGTTGGCTTTGGTTGGTCAATCAAAAGACTCACGTAGCGTCCGGTGAGACCGGCATAAGGGTGATCCCAATCAAGATCAAATGCTTGGACCTCTCTTGGCTCGTCCTTTTTATGGCGGCGGCCGCCGTTGACCAGATACACTTTACGATTCACCTCAAAGGGCCTTCCAAGAGTCCTGGTAAAACCAGCCACTGCAAGGTCATAACGCTCATAGAGAGTGGGTAGTGATGGATCAGATTCACCCCCGACTGGAAATCTTTCAATTGAAACTAAAGGCTCTCTTGATTCCG
The DNA here is from genome assembly GCA_964387255.1 of uncultured Oligoflexia bacterium. Classification (GTDB taxonomy): domain Bacteria; phylum Bdellovibrionota; class UBA1018; order UBA1018; family CAUJDS01; genus CAYLWK01. The sequence goes on along the minus strand of CAYLWK010000374.1, from coordinate 3,452 downwards.
AGTCAAAGGCCTCTTCTTTGCAGCTACCTGCAGCCATCCCTTGGGTGGCGTTAAATAAACAAATAGCGAAGAAACTGGCTACTGCCACCAAGCCCTGGAGTTGTGATTTCCTGTGTCCAAGATTTTCAAATTTTTTTGCTCGCATGTTCTCACACCTTCAATAGCCGCTGATCCTGACTGTTTCACACCTGAGTCAAAGACGAGTTTCACGGTACGTTGAGTGATTCACTCTTAAATCTCTCGGTTTGCACCCACCCCTCAGGCCTCGTCGGTTGTTGATAAGAATTTTGAATTACCAATCCGCAGGGGCGGAGATAGCACTATTTTGAGTAAAAATCTAAAAAAACCTTCTGCACCGTTTTCTTCAAAGCAGCACTGTGTGGAATCTGATCAAGCTGGTTTGGCTTCACTGTTTTAAACCCCTCTGGAATCTTCGCTAAGACGTCTCCACGATAAATCCAAGTCGTTCGCGTGATTTTATGATTTGTCACAACATGGTGAGTTTTTAGTTGGTGATCTGGTTTTTTAAGGTGAACGTTCGGAAGTTTTTCTGGGAGGTCGAAGAGTCCCTTTCTCCACTGAGATGGTTGTGTGGGATCTCGGTATACTAATATCTCTCCATTTGAAAGGATCAGACAATGGCGTTGTTCTTCGATTTTTTTCCAAACCTTTTTCTTCTTTTTTAAAGGATACACTTGCCAGGATTGGTTTTGATAGGCCTGACAGGTTCGCTTGAGCGGACACTGACGGCACTGGGGACGAAGTGGAAGGCAAATCAGCGCACCAAGCTCCATCAACCCTTGATTCACTGAACTCGATTCAAGGCTCAGTTTTTGTGCTTGTTTGATTGTTGCATCAGAAACTTGCCAAAGCGATTTTTTCAATGACTCATCCATGAATCCACTTTTTGAGCACATTTCAAAACGCCTTGAAAAAACACGCTCAAGATTTCCATCTAAGATTGGTTCATATTGATTTTGTGCGATCGAAGCGATGGCCCCGGATGTATAAGGGCCAATGCCAGGAAGTGCTTGCCAGTCACGTCGCGTTTTAGGAAAACGACCGTGGAGTTCAGTTTGAATGATTCTAGCAGACTTCAATAGGTTTCTTGCACGGGAATAATACCCTAGGCCTGACCAGTGACGTAAAACCTCATCCTCAGAAGCTTCGGCTAAAGCCCCGACAGAGGGAAACGCGCGCATCCAGCGTTCAAAAAAAGGAATGACCGTTGCCACTTGTGTTTGCTGAAGCATGATCTCAGAGACCCAAATGCGATACGGCGTGGGATCTGAGCGCCATGGCAAGACACGTTTCTGACGCTCGAACCAGACAACAAGGTGTCGGAGTTCTGACGCTGTTAGCGACTGGAAAGCCTTGGTGTTTCCCATGGGTTTGCTTTATCCTAAAATTACCTTAGGGAAAAGACTTCCCTAACGATCTGTTCACATTGACCCAAGGTCAATCGCTTAGAGTAAAAACAAGGAGGTTTTTAGCTAGGATGGCGCCCCTTCGCTTGACCACATGGCTGGTGCTCATGATTTGGAGTCTTTCAACACCTCTTTCCTCCTCTGAAGTCCATGCCCTACCCAAATTCAAACTCCTCACTGAATCGGCACAGAAAAAAAAGAAGTCGTTTCTGGTTGTGATTGATCCAGGTCATGGTGGAAGTGACCTCGGTGCTCAACTCAAACTTGGCAAACGCACCCTTTATGAAAAAGATCTCACGTTGCTCTTAGCTCAAAGCATCTCTCAGTCACTCTCAAAAATAAAAATTCAATCCGTTCTCACTCGAGAAATCGATAAAGAACTTCCTCTCGCAGAACGCACTCGCATTGCCAATCAGATGGGAGCAGATCTTTTCATCTCAATCCACATGAACTCCCACCATCATGAACATAAAACTGCTTCGATTGGTGGATTTGAGACCTATATTCTAAACCGAACGACAAACGAGGCCTCTAAACGCCTTGCTCGTTTAGAAAACTCTGTCTTGGATGGCAGCGTTGCTGATAGCTTTGAAAACCAAACAGATGTGGCTTTGATCGTCAAGGACTTGCTCTTGGATGCTAATTTGGAATCCTCTAAGCAAGTCGCCTGCCTCGTGCAAGACGGAATCGTCAAAGCATCCGGACGCTACTATTCAACCGCTCAACGCAAAAAGCGTAATCGCGGAGTCAAACAAGCTTTGTTCTATATCCTTCTGGGAGCCGACATGCCTTCGATTCTTCTTGAAGCAGGGTTCATCACACATCCCGTAGATCGAAGCATCATGCGTTCATCACGAAAAAGAGCCGTGATCTCAAAAGCCATCGCCAAAGCCATTGATCGCTATCGTCATCAAAAATCCACGTCTTCCCACCCTAAACAGCTACACACCTGTCAAATCCATTAACACCGAGTGAATGATTTTTGTTCACCCTTATCAGCAATTTATTCATGATTTCAGATAGTTACAAACCGAGTCATTTTTGACTCAGTTGGCACCACACTTGCTTTGTTTAGAGAGAAAGTAAGCGATCCGAATCCAAGAGAGATTCAGACATTGAGAATCCATTCACCTTGAGATCTCTCGGTGTTTTCGTGAAGAAGTAGTGTTTAGAGCATAAAGTGTGGAGGTAGAGTGAAATGAGAACGGCAGGTATCAAAAATAGAGTTAGTGTTTTTGCCGCTCTTTCAATCATCCTATTAGCGGGATGTGGAACAGATCGAAATAACCCAAACCCAAATTTTCCTTTTGGTGGAGGCGGTTTTATTGGTGGAAACTGTAATGGAGTTCCTGTAAACCAACCGATTCCATTCCGAGTCGATGGAGCCTACGTCAGTAGTTTAAGCTTCATGGCAGGAGTTCAAAATTCACCGTTTGGAAACACAGGCCAAGTGATTGTAGGTCAAAGTGCAGGCGGAAACCAATTGCATGGAACCGACCCTCAAATGTATGGAACCGACCCTCAAATCGCCCAACTCGAAGGTGAATTGCAAGTGAGCGTGTCGTCACTTCCCAATAGTTTCGGTCGTGCTACAGGTGGAGGAACTTTAATCCTTAGTAACCAGACAATTCAATTTTTAATCAATATGTATGGCAACAATTGGAATAACAACAACAATTGGGGCAATAACAACAATTGGAATAACAATAATAACCAGTTTCATAACGTGTGTGTGACCGGGATGGCTATTAATTTAGGAATCTCATCACAAGTACTTCAAAACGGAGCTCAAAAACTCCGTGGAGGTAATGTGCATTTGTTTTTAAGCAACGGAAATCGATACTCGCTTTACTTTTAGTCGGGTGAGCCTAGCAGACGTAGATCGACCAGCAGTGTGAGGGCCAGTTGAAGTAAAGTGAAGATCCTGCCCAGATCGTAAAGAGTTCAAGTAAAAAGATCACCCGCAAGCGACTCGCAGTTTGGACAGACGGCGAGTTACAGAAAAGGGATAAGAAAGAAATTTCT
>CAYLWK010000373.1:0-8012 GCA_964387255.1 uncultured Oligoflexia bacterium | reverse complement strand
AAAGATGAAAGAGAAGATGAACGACGTTCCCTCAGAGATTTCGTGGTTAAGTCACGTCCAGGTAAAATGGGCTTTATTGTTCGAACAGCTTCCGGAGGGAAGAATCCAGAGCATTGGATCCAGCAAGACATGGATTATCTAAGTAAACTTTGGAAAAATATCTCAGAAAAAGCTAAAGACGCAAAATCACCCGCTATGATTTATGAAGATTTGAATCCGGCACTTCGAGCAGTTCGAGATTGGGTGTCTGAGGACATCAAGCGGATTGTGATTGATTCTGAAAAGGATCACGCTGAGATCAAAGATTTTGTGACTCAATTCATGCCTGAGATCAAAAATCGTGTGGAGTACTATCAAGGTGATATTCCAATTTTTGATGCGTATGGTTTGTCGACTGAGCTTCATCGTTCTTTGGAACGCAAAGTATGGCTAAAATCAGGTGGCTACATTGTTGTTGATCAGGCTGAAGCCTTGGTGGCGATCGACGTGAATACAGGCCGATTTGTTGGAAAGAAAAATCTAGAAGACACCATTTTAAAAACTAACATTGAAGCAGTCGAAGAGATTGCGTTTCAACTCCGCTTAAGAAATTGCGGTGGGATCATTATTATCGATTTGATCGATATGGAGAAAGAGGAGAATCGTCAACGCGTTTACCGAGCGTTAGAAACCGCGATTAAGAAAGACCGTGCACGACCTACGATCGTGGCAGTGTCCAAATTAGGTTTGATTGAAATGACTCGCAAAAGAACTCGAGACACCATGGTGCGAGCATTGTGTGAATCATGTTCATCGTGTGAAGGTAAAGGCTTTATCAAAAGTAAGAAAACGGTAGCTTATGAAGTCTTTCGTGAAATTGAAAGAGAAGGTGTTGCACGATCGGTGAGCAAGATTCTAGTTCAGGCACACCCCGATGTCATTGATATCCTGGCCGTAGGGCAACACAATGTATTGAGCGTCTTAGAGCAGCGTTATGGAAAAGAGATCTACCTCCAGGCAGTCTATGATTTTCACCAAGAACAGTACGAAGTTTCAGGGGAGCAGGATCAGAAAGATCGATCTAATAATCGCCAGCGAAAGAATCAAAAGAACCCGAATGGAAATCGAAAGAAAAATCATCGAGGAGGTCGAAGCCACTCAAAGGATCAAAGGCAAGGGGCCTCTTCACAAGATCCATCATCCAATCGTTTTAATGATACTTCCGGAAATAGTGAGTCTCAAGAAGGCTTAAGTGAACCGGAGGGAGAGTCTCAACCGAGGTATGACCAACGATTTGGTGATTTTCATTCCAATTCAAGTCTCACGGTTCCACAAGGAGAGGGGGCTTCTGACTCTTCTCAAACAGCGGTAGATCCGATCGAGGAAGAAGATCGATTGGCTTATTTAAGAGCGCAGGCAGCTCAAGATGCGGCGATTGCAACTTATAACAGTCCGTCTTCAGATCCTGCGATGACTCATCGAAGCCAGTCTCGTCGAAACAATGATCGAAATTCAAAACCGAACGGGCGAGGCAACAATCGAGGTAAAGGAAAACGAAATGCGGGTTCTCGAAACCATCGAGGCAATCGAGGGCGTAATTCGAATCGATCTCACCCAAATAAGCGGAATGCTCATGGAAATTCAGGCCCTTCTGGTGGAGGTGGGTATCGTTCTAAGAAATCACCTAGCATGGACACTCATCAGGAGAAAGACGACTACCGGACCTCGCAAACGAGTTCGAGTGACTCGGGGTCATCCGATCGTTCAAACCCATCTTGATCATTAATCGATTGAGACATTGTGTCGATCAGGCGTGAGGCGTTTAAAAGGAGAGTACTTTGAGTTTTTATGCTTTAAGAAGTCACCTTCCAAAAAAAATCAAACAAGGACCTCAGTGGGTCGAACGACAGGCGTTGATTGATGCTTGCGTTCATGCTTGGAGTGAGCTTGATTTTTTAGGAGTCGTCGATGGAGCCTGTTTTGAATCAGATGCTTCCAATGAAGATACGTTCGATAGCGCCCAAGCCATTTCCTCTCGCAATTGGGTCGATGAACAGGCTCTCAATCAAGTCGATTTCTACTTTGGATCTGAAAGTTCGGTAAATGCGGCGATGCAATCACTTGAAATCTGGCCAATCAGTGATCCGAAAGTTCAATGGAAAGCCGTTTTGATTGAAGATGAGGATTGGAATGCAAAATGGAAAGCTTCTTTTCAGGGAATTCGATTAGAGTGTGGAGTTTCCATTTTACCTCCTCATCAAGCGCCTGCGAGGGATTCACGCTTTAAAGATGTCGTGATCATTGAGCCTGGAGCAGGCTTTGGAACCGGCACGCATGAAACCACACAGCTTTGTTTAGAGGTATTAAGTGAGCATCAAAGCGAACTTAAGGGACACCATGTTCTTGATTTTGGGTCAGGATCTGGAGTTTTATCTATTTATGCTACCAAACAAGGTGCCCACTGCCTGTCCGTTGAAATTGATTCATTAGCTCGTGAAAATGCTGCCCATAACGCTCAACTCAATGGCATTGCTGCTGGAGCCATCCGCCAAGTCAGTCATTTAAGTGAAGTTGAGTTGGATTCAGTCCAGTGGATTGTCGCAAATATCCTCAAACCCGTGCTTTTAGAAAATGCTGAAAATCTCTGCCAGTGGATCAAGCAACCTGGTTTTAAAGGGCTAATTCTTTGCGGATTGCTTGAAAAAGATCTCCCTGAAATTTTAGAGGCTTACGGACGTTTCTTTACCTTGCCGCCAAGCGTCTTGAAGAAAAACGAGTGGAGAGCCCTCGTCTTTCAATAATCCTTTACAAAACGAATCAAGTGAGCGACATCGCTTGTCAGAAAGTCCCGTGACTCACGGTAGAAAGAGTATGAGATTCAATGAATCAAACGTTAACCCCTCAGCCGCCTGTGAATTCTCTTCAAGCCTCAGGTCGTAAGCATTTTCGATATTTAGATTTGCTGACAGTTGTTTTTGTGACCGTTCTTTTGTGCACGAATTTGATCAGTGCTGCAAAAGTTGCGCGTTTGGGAGACTTTTCATTTGGGGCGGGTATTTTATTTTTTCCAATTAGCTACCTTTTTGGAGACATTCTCACCGAAGTTTATGGCTATAAAAGAGCACGGCGGGTGATTTGGTCTGGATTTGGCGCTTTGACCGCGGCCACACTAATTTCTTGGGTGGTTCTAGCGCTTCCACCTGATCCGGATTGGCCTCACCAAGAAGCGTATGAGATCGTGTTTGGAACGACGCCCCGAGTGGTGCTCGCTTCGATCACGGCCTTTTTTTGTGGTGAGTTTTGTAATTCGTATGTTCTTGCCCGAATGAAGCTTTGGACAAAGGGAAAAGTCTTATGGACACGGACCATCGGATCCACCATTGTCGGTGAAGCGGTCGATTCTGTGATTTTTTATCCGGTGGCTTTTTTGGGCATCTGGACTGATGAGCTGGTCATAAAAGTGATGATCAGTAACTATATTCTGAAGGTTCTTTGGGAAGTCGTCATGACGCCCTTCACTTATCGGTTTGTAGCGTTTTTAAAATCTAAAGAAAACGTGGATCATTTTGATTATGGCACGGACTTTACGCCGTTTCAGATTTCCACAGATTGATTAAAGCGATTGTTTCCACCATTGGATGGCAATCTTTTTCATTTTCACGCTGACTCGCTTAAAGATATCTTTTTCAATTCGAGTTCCTGGAAGTTGAAAGTAATTTTCAGGTGCTTGAAACGAAGAGAGGGCACGGTCGGGCTTGAGCTCAACCTCGTTTTCAGAGTTTTTTTCAGTTTTAGCTGCGATGGCTTCATCCTCATCTTTAAAAAAGTCATTCATCGGGCCATCCTCTTCGCCTTGGTTTCCTTTTTTGGTTTTGTCGCCATTTTGGCCTAGAAAAACACTCCCGATTCTTTTGAGTGCGTCTGGTAAAAGTCCAAAAAAGGAACTGGAACCTTTCTCTTCTGAGGATTGTCTTTGAAAGTCTTTTCCAATGGCAGCGAGAGACCTTCCTGCGCCACCTGAGCGAGCTGAAAGCTGATCTAGGGTGGAGAGTTCAGATGGAGTGAGGTTCTGATTGTCTAAATCTAGATCTCTTACGCGTTCTTGGGGAGGTGCTGGTTCAAAGTTTTCAATCGCAGTCGCTGCCAATTGACCGCCGCCTTCAGGAAGTACTGAAGGACTGACGCCTGAAAGCTCCTCTGCTTGGATGAGTGATCGAGCCGCTTGAAGGAGTGAAAGCTCGGCTAAGGCAAGTTCATTGCGACGAGTGATTTCAGAGCGAGGCTGTTGGCAATTGAGTGGGGGGAGTCCAGTCTCGGGCTCTATGATGGGCCCGCCTTCGGGAGTGCAGCATCCTTCCCTAAACTGAGCGCAATTAAACTCAACGGGTGGGATAGCCGGGCTGCCACCATTGTCACAGGCTGAGAAAAATAAAATCGAAAAAGTGACGCCCAGTATTTTTAATTTCATGTTTGAGATTAACTTCATGGGCAAGGCTTTCCGAGATGATCTTGATAAAACTGTGTGATGACCTGTAAAATTCCCCGATTGTAAGACTCACTCATAAAACGAGCAGCATCTCGTCTCATGCCTGCTTCATCGTAGTCACAGGGAATATTGTCTGCACAATAAATTAAATTTGCGCGAACGGCTCTGTCGATATCTCCAGTTCGAAATGTATTTACAAAATTACGAATCGCTGTTTCAAAAGCGCTATCGTAGCCTTGAGTGAGCGATTGGTACTGGATATCTGTGATGATTTTAACACGCGCCCCAATTAAGCGAGCAATAGCTTGGTTGATATGCTGTCCTGCTGTAGCAAGGTAGCAAGCGCTTTGAAGTTGGCGTGCGGAATTGGTTGCGTTTTCCTCATTAAATTGTTGCGTGAGCAGATTTTCTTCGGAGCAATAGCGCTCCACTACTTGAGTGGGGTTTTCTAGAAGATTTTGTTGCTGGCAAAGATTTCTGATGCTGGCGGAGCCTTCCCCTGAGGGGTCAAGGGTGGGGAGAAAGGTTCTGGAGTTTGGATCGGTTCTTCCATTCACTCGCTCATAGAGTTTTTCAATATCTCGTGCGAGAGCTTCCATTCCCGGTGAGAGTCGAAGGCGTTTTGTTTCTTCGATTTCTTTTTTTGCACAAGCATAGTTTTCTTTGAGGAGTCGTTTGTAAAAGCCATTAAGATAAGACTGTTCTTTTTCACCAGCATTGATTCGCTCGCCAGTGTCGCTTCTTGCAAACCCAATGGTGGCACCATAAAAAGTAATATGGATCGTTTCTAATGTGTCACACGAGCGGCCGGCTCGGTTTCGTGTTGTTTCGGCAGGATGAGGGGGATCGGCAAGCGCATCACAAATGTCTCCGGGAAGTGGAAACCCGGGAGCTTCAACCCCTGTGATCGAAGGGTCAAAAAACTGCCTCGCTAGTTCATGGTCGTAGTGAACTTTATAGCGATAAGCGGTTTTTACCCAGTCGTCGTACATGGAATCAAGTTGGGTTTGAAGGGTGGGAATGAGTTGGTTGCAATTAGAAACTCCAAGTGCACAAAGGTCGCCGAGTTGGGATCCGTTTGAATCAGGTCTTTCCTGGCCTTGAAAGCAAGGAAGGTCAATAGACTCACCTGTGAACAGAGTGCCTGATGTGTTCTGTGCCCAGCCGGGTAGTGGCGAAAAAAAGGCGCTTGAAAGTAAAAAATAACGCAACAGGTCTAGCCAAAGCGGTTTTGACGTTGGCCTGACCCACCTGCGGTAAGTCTTTGATTGCACTGAAAATTCCCCTCGCTCTCAGTGATGTCCCCATTAATACTTGACTATTATAATTGTAAATTAAAAGGAGATGAATGACAATAGAAGTCATGATGAGGGGATTTTCGAAGCTAAGCGCCCACTTGAGAGGTGCGACCCATCCCGGGTCAGCGGTGACACAGCAGGGCCAGAGGCTGCTTTGGTTTCATTGGAGAGTGATTTTATTAACAAGTCTATTTTTTGGAGCGATTCTGAATCCTCCATGGGTGCATGCGGATCCGCTCGAAAATGCACTTGTGAATAAGTACCGTGCGTTAGATCAATACTATCTTGAGAAGAAAAAACGGGGAAGAATTTCTGATGAGGAAGACAATCGCTTGCGCCAAAAAATCCTTTCTCCCGCTGAGAAAACCTATCAAAAAGAGCTTCAGTCATGGAAAACCAAGCTTTTGAAAAAGTACAATTTAAAAGAAGTCACTCCAAAAGAAATGGAAGCGATTCGTTTAAAAGAGCGCATGAAACAACGAGATCAAGACCAAGGAGTGAAATCATCCGAAAAGGGTCTGAAAAAACTCACTGCAGATGAGGTGCGTCAACTTCAAGAGAAGACGTTTGTTGAGAAAAACTTTAAGCCCTTAGTGTCAAAAGAGAATCAAACTAGCCAAAATCCAGCCTCAGGTGAGAAAAAAACAAGTCCCTCATCAGAACCGTTGGTTTTAGATGGTTCTGAAATACCTGAGTATATTGAATTTAAAAAAGAGAATTCTGAACGAGCCATCGCATCAGAGAAAGAATCCGAATCGTTTAAAATCTTAAATTCAACTGATCCCAATCTCACTACTTCTGATCAGGAAGTGATTGAATTCCAGCAGAACAAGCGCTAAAACTAGACTCCTTAAATGAAACACAAAGTCAAAAGGAGTCTTTTGTGAGCGATAACTATAAAGTGAAAGACATCGGTTTAGCGGATCTAGGAAGAATGAAAATTGAATGGGCAGAAAGCCGAATGCCCGTCATGATGAAGCTTCGTGAAGAGGCTGCTCAAACTCAACCGCTAAAGGGACAAAAAATTGCAGGATGCTTGCACGTCACAAAAGAAACTGCGGTATTGATTGAAACTCTAAAAGCAGCAGGCGCTGAAATTTCTTGGTCGGGATGTAACCCACTTTCAACCAGTGATGAAATCGCTGCTGCCTTAGCCAAAGCCGATACATCGATCTTTGCTTGGCATGGAATGAATCGCGATGAATTTTATTGGGCGATTGAGCGAACTTTAGATTTTAAACCCACCCTCACTCTTGATGATGGGGCTGACTTAATCTTTACAGTGCATCAAAAATTTTCCGATTTAGCTGCTGGCATCTTGGGAGGAACTGAAGAAACCACCACAGGAGTTCATCGACTCAGAGCCATGGCTTCTGATGGTGCGTTGAAGTACCCAGTGATTGCAGTGAATGACGCTGAAACGAAGTGGGATTTTGATAATGTTTACGGCACGGGTCAAAGTTCAATGGATGGTATTTTAAGAGCGACGAACGTCCTTATGGGCGGAAAAGTCATGGTGGTTGCAGGATATGGCCATTGTGGAAGAGGGTGTGCGATGCGTGCTCGAGGCCTGGGTGCTCGAGTGATCGTCACGGAAGTGAAGCCGACTGCCGCGTTGAAAGCAGCGCTAGAAGGGTTTGAAGTCCAAACCATGGATGAAGCTGCAAAAGAAGGCGATATTTTTATCACAGCAACTGGAATGAAAGACGTCATTGTGAAGCGCCATTTTGAATCCATGAAAGATGGAGCGATCGTTTCAAACACAGGCCATTATGACTGTGAGTTAAATATCGAGGACTTACAATCGATTTCAAAAAGTTCGCGTGAAGTTCGAACGAATAATGAAGAATTTGTACTTCAAGATGGACGGAAAATTTTCGTCTTGGCTCAGGGGCGGCTTGTGAACTTAGCGGCAGCTGAAGGCCATCCATCTGAAGTGATGGACATGTCATTTGCGAATCAGTTCCTATCTATGGTTCGACTCGCAAAAGAAGGAAAAGACCTTCAGAACAAAGTCTACGACATTCCAGAAACACAAGATCAGGAAATTGGACTCATCAAGCTCTCTGCTATGGGGATGAAAGTTGATGAACTCACGGCAGAGCAAAAAGCCTATTTGAACGATTATTCTGCTGGAACTTGATGGATTTGTTCTTCGCCATCGAACCGCAAAGTAGAAATTATTTCGGGTGGTTTCACCCTGAAAAGGAAATTTCATGGCATTAATGACATCCGCAAAAGAAGAAATG
>CAYLWK010000372.1:0-13558 GCA_964387255.1 uncultured Oligoflexia bacterium | reverse complement strand
TGATTTGAATTTTTTTTTCATACTAGGCAAGGATTCACTGACGTTTAAAACTATCTAACGAGTCAAGCGAGATGAGTAAAACGGATATTAACAGCCCAGAGATTATGGAGTTTTCAGTTGAAGCGATTGAGCTTCTAGAAACTGCTGAGAGTCATTTGTTGAACTTAGACCAAGGACAGTCTTTCCTAGAGAACTATGACGCAATTTTTAGGGTCTTTCATAGCCTTAAAGGCGCTTCGGGAATGTTAGGCCTGACCTCGCTTCAAGAACATATGCACTCGCTTGAAAATCATCTTTCCTCTCAGCGAGAAGCCGATCAACTATCTAAAGAGCAAATTTCTTATTTTTTAAAAGGAGTTGATACCGCACGAAGCTTTTTTGAAACTGGAGGACTTGAGTTTGCAGTGTCTTTTCCAGGGGTTGGGGAGTCTGCTGATCAAAGTCAACCAGATGTTTCAGCTAAGTCCAATTCAGACTCAATCTCTGAGAAGGTTCGTGAAAATAAAAACGAAAAAGCTAAGTTAGTACGGTCGAAGTCAAGTGCCAAGCGCAGTGAAAAGTCCAATGGCATCGTAGCTGTGGTCGATGATGAGGAAGAAATTCTCGAGCTCTTAGAGGCTCATCTGACGGGGGCAGGGTTTGAATGCTTGAGTTTTCTATCAGCAAAAGAACTCATCGATCAGATCAAAGAAAAAAAAGTAGACTGTATTGTCACAGATATGCGGATGCCCGAGATCACAGGACTCGACTTAATGAAAGAGGTGAATCATATCGATCCTGAAATTCCATTGGTGCTCATGAGTGGCTATATTGATAAAGAAGTTCTATTAGAAGCAATATCCAGTGGCGTTTTTGGCGTTTTAGAAAAACCTCTTGAATCAAAACGTCTGATCCAAGTATGTCGCAATGCGGTTCAGCGATATCGTTTGATCCGTTTATTAAATCGATCGATCAATCTCATTGTTTATCAGTTTTCAGACCTAGATGATTATTTAAAATCTAAGAAAAAAGATGATGTGAGAAAAGTGATTAAAAACGAACTTAAATCAGTACTTGAAATGAGAAAAGAACTTGAAGCATTAGGAAAGCTCAAAATTTAGAGGAACTTATGAGTGAAGGCACTAGCCAGTTAGAGTTGTTTTTAGTTTTTGTGGATGATGAAAAAGATCTTGAGCCAATTATTGATTCAATTTCCCAAAAACTTGAGCTTAAACTTCATTATTTTTCAGACCCTAAAGAGGCTGTTAAGTTTGTCAATGAATACTACGCACAAGTTGCATTTATCTTGTCTGACCTAAAGATGCCTGAGATGGATGGAATTGAACTTAGAAATTTAATTAAAGACAAACATGAAGACATTCCATTTGCAATTGTGTCTTCTTATGTGACGAAAGAACTCGCGCTAAGCGCCCTAAGCAATAAGATTTGCGGGTTTGTCGATAAGCCAATTGACCAAAATGCCTTGATTGATTTTATCAAGAAAGAATCATCAAAACGAATTGAGTCTCTTCAAGAGGAAAATGAGTTGATTGGAGGCTTTCTAGAAGAGGCTTCTAATATGGTGGAAGAATTGGAAGCTTATATTTTTAATCTGGAGTCGGCTCCGAACGATGTGGACGCTATCAATGGTATGTTTAGAATTTTACATACCATCAAAGGGACGAGTGCCTTTTTTAAACCCACTACGATCAACCGATACACGCATCAGTTTGAAGATTTTCTTTCCCCTTACAAAAATAAAGAAAAAGCAGTTACAAGTTCGGTCGTTAGTGTTTTCTTTAAAGGACTTGATCAGCTCAACCAAATTTTAGAATCTCTACGCCAGGGAGAAAGAAAAGAAGTTGATATTGAAGGCCTCGTAAAACTTTTTAGTGCTGAGGGTATAGAGTCTGAAGCGGGTGAATCTGCAGTGACAGATCAAGTTGCTCAGGCCTCAGGAAAAAAGGCAGATACCGGCAAGGACTGGGTAAAAGTTCCCATTTCAATGCTTGATCAATTCATGAGAAAAAGTGGTGAAAATACCGTTTTAAGAAACATGATCAATAAGTTAGCGACGACCCTTGAAATGCAACTTCGTGGCAATAAAGATATCCAATCGCTCTCAGAGCTTTTAGAAGAAATGCATTCCATTAACTTGGATATGCAAAAAGACATCATGGAGCTTCGGCAGGTTTCGCTAAAAGAGATCTACCGGCCATTAAAACGAACTGTGAGAGACATCAGTACGAGTTTAAAAAAAGAAGTTGAGTTTGAAACTCTAGCTGAAGATCTTCGCGTTGATACTGCGATTGCTGATGTACTAAAAGGTTCTTTGATCCATATGATTCGAAATAGCTTGGATCATGGCTTGGAGGCTGCAGAGGACCGTGAAAAATCGGGAAAACCGAGAAAGGGTCAAATTACGCTCAATGCGTTTGAACAAGGCGAGAACGTTTGTGTTGAAATTAAAGATGATGGAAAAGGCATTGATCCCGATATCATTCGAAAAAAACTTCTCGAAAAGGGAATGGTTACTGAAAGTGGGTTAGCTCATCTTTCAGAAAGTGAAGTTCTTTCAAAAATTTTTGATTCTGGTTTCAGTACGGCTGCTCAGGTAACGGACGTCTCCGGTAGAGGCGTGGGAATGGATCAAGTGAAAAGTAGTGTCGAGAATCTTGGTGGCACGATTGATGTTGAGTCGAAAGTAGGAAAAGGAACTCGCATTCTGATCACAATGCCTATTCCAAAATCTGTAGAGATTATTACTTCCATCATTGTTAAGGTTGGAGAAGATAATCTAGCAATTCCAAGAGACAATGTGGTTCGAATCATCAACTTAGAGAAAACACGTAAAAATGAAATCTTAAGAGAAGTAGAGAAGGGATTTGTAGCTCAGCTGGATGATGAACTCTTGCCGATCATTGATACTCGTAAGCTTATTGGACAAGCGCCTTCTGATGTTTCAGGAGATATTTGTCTTGTTATTGTCAAAAATAAGAAAAATAAATTTGCATTACATATTGACCAAGTTGTGGACTCAGAGGAAACGGTAGGGAAGCCCATTCCGGAGTTTTTGAAAGCGAGTGGAGTGTTCCTCGGAGCAACTTTTCAGTCTGATGGTCTGCCTGGGCTGATCTTAGATATTGAAAACCTAAGTGACAAACTAAAGCTCGCAAAAACCACAAAGAAAGATCGGAAAATTGAGGGAGAAACGGTATTTGAGGAAGAAGCCATCAGCGATCAGTCGGAGTTTTTGTTTTTTGATCTTGGCAATAATGTTAACTATGCAGTGCCTCTGTGTTTCGTAAAGCGTCTTGAAAAGATTGATGTCAGAAAAGTTGAGCGCTCCGGATCCGTTCCAGTGTGTCGATACCGAGGGGAGCTCATGCCGTTGATCGACTTGTCAGAATTTTTAGGCACAGAGAATCATGTTTCTGTGTTTGATGTGAATCACACACGAACTGATTACCCTATTATTGTGATTGAGCAGTTAAAATTTCCCATTGGGTTAATTGTAGACACGATACAGGACGTTCAGTACGTAAATCATAAAATTGATAGCACTGTGAGTGATCGACCCGGAATTTTAGGTAACTTCATATGGAACGAAAGAATCACCGTTGTCATCGATGTGTGGAAGATTTGCCAAGAAAGCTCTAAACGACTCAATCATCGGTTTAAAGACGAAGTTGAAAAGTCAAAAGGAACACGATCGGGAGTTCACATCTTGTATGCAGAAGATGTCGATTTTTATAGGGATTATATTGAAAGAGGTCTTAAAAACTATGGCTATTCAGTGACAGCGGTTGCGAACGGAAAAGATGCTCTTGATCGACTTAAATATCAAAAAGGTGAGAGCTTTTCGTTGATTCTCACGGATATTAATATGCCTCAAATGAACGGATATGAGCTTGCCAAGCGAATTAAAGGTGATTCGGAACTAAGCCAGCTGCCAGTGATTGCCTTAACTGGAAATGTTAAACAAGGCGCAACTGATGATGAGAAGTATCAGGATTTTGATGGATTTTTAGAGAAGCTAAACATTGAAAAAGTCGTTGAAGCTTTAGACAAATTGAATCAGTAATGCCTTCCAATCAGTGAAAACATTAAAATAAACCCAAGTGTTCTAAATACAAAGGCAGTCAAACCGACCCATTGATGCTTTTTCTTGATTTTTGGATCTGTTTTTTGGCTCTTTGACTTTTGACGATAAAGTTTCGAGCCAAAATAGATCACTGGAAAATAAAAAACAGTAGCGATCGATGACGCATAAACATGAGCTTGTTGAAGCGGCGAGAGCGATAGTTCAACAGCCGTTCCCACAGCATCTCGAGTGAGCTGTAAAATGAGCACAATCACTAAATCGATTGCAATGGCTGACAGCATAAACCGAGCATGCACCTTTGAGTCTTTCTTTCGTAATAAAAGACCTGTAAGCATTAAAAAATACGAAAGTGTGGCCAGTCCCATGAAGACCGTTCCAATGGACTGAACCAGGAACCCTGCCAAAAGAGCAATGATGAGACCTCTGATCGCTAAGCTTTTTGTTGAATTCAGGGTTGGATTGGTTTTTGCTTCCAGTGAGGAGGATGCTGTGATTTTTAACATCGGTCAAATTCCTTGAATCGCAATTTCAATATAAAAAGGCCCAAATTCTGTTTCAAAAGGGACTACGACTGTTTTTCCTTTTGTGATGCTGTCTAGATTCACAGAATCCCCTGAGACGATGTTTGGAATCGCCATATCTAAAGCGTAGCCTCTTTCATTTAAGGTGGTCTTTGCTTGTCCAAAAACAATATTGAGAAGCTCTGCAACTCCATCTTGAAGGTCGGGTGTGATTTCGGTGTACTCTTCTCCAAGCATTTTTGACATGGTGCCCAGGAAGACTTTTTTGGGAAACGCTAAGGCGACAGAGCCAGATATCTTTGGGCTTGCGAGGCCAATTAAGCCTGCAATGCCAATGGGTTCTCTTTTTTGGCTTCCTTTGTAGAAGGGTTTGCCTGCTTTAGGCTTGATGTTAGCCTGAACTTCAAACGCGTTTGTGACACCGTGAATGATCGGTTCAAAAATTGAAATATCCATGCTCCCACCCCTCAGCCCTTTTTGGGTTATTTTCTTAAGTCAAAAATAGCATTGCGATTTATTTCTACAAAGAGTTTACCATTGCTGATCCTAGGTTATAATAAAAATATGATGATGAAGATAAGGAGCACGGTATGTTTGATCCAAACATTAAAATTCTAATCGTCGATGACATGATGACTATGAGAAAGCTCGTTGAAAAAGCATGTAAGGATTTAGGGTTTAAGAATTTCGAATCGGCCAAGAATGGAAGAGAAGCGTGGGGCAAGATCGATGGATCAAAAGATGCTCCTTTTGACCTGGTGCTTTCGGACTGGAATATGCCAGAATCAAGCGGCCTAGATCTATTAAAACGAGTTCGTGCCGATAGCCGTTTCAAAACCCTTCCTTTTGTTTTGATCACAGCAGAGTCTGAGAAGAGCCAGATTGTAGAAGCAATTAAGTCAGGAGTTAGTAGTTACTTGGTCAAGCCGTTTACGGCAGCTGGGCTCAAAGAAAAGTTAGAAGCCGTTCATAAGAAGCACCAAGGTTAGAAAGATCTGCTAAGTTTTGAATTATCAATAAAATTTGTTTAGTCGCTGGTGTTCGAGCCAAGTTACTTCACTGTTTCATATCAATTTTTTTATACGATTCTAAAAATTTTAGGTTTTATTTCAGTTCCTGTATTGACAATCCTTTTTACATCACCACATTCCTACTGACAGTGATCCTTTCATTACTTAGATGTCCTCAACGAAACTCATTGTTTTTGCTGGGGGTAAAAATTAGTGGTTGAGTTTTACTGTCCAATTTGAAACAACAAAGGTCGTTTTTTTGTAAAAAGAAACGCTCAAGTGTGAATTCGTGAACTGAATAGAAGGAGGGAATTCCATGGAAGTACAACCATTGCATGATCGTGTTTTGGTAAGAAGGTTCTCTGAAGAAGAGAAATCAAAAGGTGGAATCATTATACCTGATTCTGCAAAAGAAAAACCTGCCGAAGGCGTGGTGATCGCTGTTGGTGGGGGAAGGGTTTCAGAAGACGGAAAAGTAAGACCGTTGGATGTGACTAAAGATGATCGAGTGCTTTTTGGAAAATATGCCGGCACTGAGATCAAGTTGGATGGTGAAGAATATCTGATGATGCGTGAAGACGATATCTTAGGAATTTTGAAAAATTAATGAGTCTGTTTTTAAACAGACGTTGGTTTTTAAAAATTCTTAAGACTCACGTAGCAAAAAATCTTAAGAAGCTAGATGAAAGCTTTTTAAGGAATTCAGTGGTTTAAATTTTAAAAACCTAGAAGATAAAAAAGAAGACAAATCGAGAAAGGTAGAGACTATGTCTGCAAAAGAATTTAGATTCTCAGAAAAAGCAAGATCAGCCATCTTAAACGGCGTGAATACGTTGGCAGATGCTGTAAAAGTAACATTAGGCCCAAAAGGTCGGAATGTTGTGATTGAAAAATCGTTTGGTGCACCAAACATCACTAAAGACGGTGTGACCGTTGCAAAAGAAATTGAGCTTTCAAATAAGTTTGAAAACATGGGAGCTCAAATGGTTCGAGAAGTAGCGTCAAAGACGAATGACGATGCTGGAGATGGAACCACAACTGCAACTGTTTTAGCTCAAGCGATTTATCGTGAAGGAGCAAAGATTGTTGCTGCTGGACACAATCCAATGGAACTTAAAAGAGGCATCGACAAAGCTGTTGAAGCAGTGGTTGCTGAGCTTAAGAAACAGTCGAAGCCAGTAAAAGAGCAAAAAGAAGTGGCTCAAGTGGGCACTATTTCAGCAAATAGCGATTCTGAAATTGGAAACATCATTGCTGAAGCCATGGAAAAAGTAGGAAAAGAAGGCGTGATTACGGTTGAAGAAGCAAAGACTGCTGAAACAACTCTTGAAGTAGTTGAGGGAATGCAGTTTGATCGTGGTTACCTTTCCCCTTACTTCGTGACGAACCCTGAGAAAATGGAAGCTGTTTTGGAAGATCCATACATTTTGATTTTCGATAAGAAAATCAGTGCAATGAAAGATCTTCTTCCGCTTTTAGAGAAAGTGGTTCAGTCATCTAAGCCATTAATGATTATCGCAGAAGAAGTAGAAGGCGAGGCGCTTGCTACGCTTGTTGTGAATAAGTTGCGAGGCACAATTCAGGTCGCTGCTGTGAAGGCTCCTGGTTTTGGAGATCGACGTAAGGAAATGCTCCAAGACATCGCTGTTCTAACAGGTGGACAAGTGATTTCTGAAGATCTTGGACATAAGTTAGAAAACGCAACTGTTGAGTCGCTTGGTCGTGCGAAGAAAATTCGAATCGATAAAGACAACACAACGATTGTTGATGGAGCGGGTGAGTCTAAATCTGTAGAAGGACGCGTTCAAACGATCCGTAAGCAGGTAGAAGAGACTACTTCTGATTACGATCGCGAGAAGCTCCAAGAGCGTTTAGCAAAACTCGTTGGTGGTGTTGCTGTGATTCATGTTGGTGCAGCGACTGAAGTCGAAATGAAAGAGAAAAAAGCGAGAGTTGAAGACGCACTTAATGCGACTCGAGCAGCTGTTGAAGAGGGTGTTGTTTCCGGAGGCGGAACTGCATTACTTCGCGCAGCAGCTGTTTTAGATAGTTTGAAAGGGCTTTCTCCTGAGCAACAAGCTGGAGTGGCGATCATTCGAAGAGCGGTTCAAGAGCCGATTCGTCAGATTGCTCAAAACGCTGGCTTAGAAGGATCTGTTGTGATCAATACGATCTTGAATAAAAAAGGCGAAGAAGGCTATGGATTCAATGCATCGACTGAGAAGTATGAAGACCTTCTCAAAGCGGGTGTGATTGATCCGGCAAAAGTGTCACGATGTGCGCTTCAAAACGCAGCTTCAGTGGCAAGCCTGATGCTTACTACAGAGACAATGATTGCTGAGCAACCAAAGAGTGACTCAGACTCTGCGGGAGCAGGAGCGGCTGCAGGTGGAATGCCTGGAGGAATGCCTGGAATGGGAATGATGTAATCATCATCTCCTCCTAATGAATCCACTCAATCTGCTTTTTAAAAGTGGTTGTGAGTGGTGAATTCGGCAAGAGTTCAAAATGAAAGCCCGAAGAGAGCATCTTTCTCTTCGGGCTTTTTTATTTTTAATGGCACGAAGTCGGTGCTAGAAGGCACTTATTAATAAAGCATTCCGCTTAGACGAGGGTGTGTCGATCACTGAGTGATTTTAAAACGAATGTATTGGGGTAAAATGAAGAATCAGAATCAAAGTCGTTGGATTAAAGTCATTGTGCCAGAACTTCAAATGCGAGCCGTGGTGATTCATGGGAAAGACTTGATCAGAACATTGACAAGGGAAGTTCATGAGCTTGAAGGAGCTTCGGCGGAACGTTTAGGTGAGGCTGCTCTTGGAGCCCTCTTGATTGGATCAAATTTAAAACCGACTCAAAGATTAAACCTTCGAGTGGAAGGGCTGAGTAGTAGAACAAGAGTGGCAATTGTAGACACTCATTATGGCGGCAAAGTGAGGGGGTATTTGGTAGAACGAGATCTCACGGATGAAGAAAAAAAAGAAAAACGGCAGCAACTCGAAGCTAAGAAGAGTTCTTCTCGCTCTCAAGTTAGTGGGAAAGAGCAAGACACACCCAAGGAGCCTAACGAGAATCATCTATCAGACCATCTGAATGGACCCTGGGGAGTGGGCAATCTGACGGTGTTGAGGTCATCCGATCGTCCAGAAAAAGTACCTTACTCGGGAACAGTGCCACTTTTAACAGGTCATTTAGCTAAAGACCTCACGTTTTACTTACATCAAAGTGAACAGATACCGTCTGCGGTGGGATTGAAGGTCTCCTTTGAAAAAAATGAAGTGCAGTATGCATCAGGATTCATGATTCAAGCGTTGCCGGGAGCAGATAAAAAGCAGTTAGCAAAAATTGAAGATCGAATTCATGAGTTTCATGATGTTTTCCATCAACTCAATGAAACTCAACCCATCTTAAAGGCATTGGCTCAGATTTTTAACACGGAAAAACTCAGTGTGATTGACGAGCTTAAATTACAAGCATTTTGTACCTGTGGCCAAGGCAAGGTAGAAAATGCGATGACTTTTCTACAAACGGATGAGCTCAAAGATATTTTAAAAAACGAAGGATCCGCTGATGTGACCTGTGATTTTTGTAAAACTCACTATCGAGTCAGTGAAGCTCAGCTCGAGGCGATGATTCAAGAGCGAACAAATTAAGACATCAGCTCGCCTCATTCGGATGCTACTATTTTAGCTTAGCGTGGTGTCGTCAAGCGACTTTAAAAAGTAAAACCTGCTTGTAGTAAAAACGAGGTGAACGTTCCACCGATTTCTTCAATTTGACCACTTTCAAGAGTCTTTTTTGTTCCAAAAATATCGTGGAAAACGAGTGAAGTTCCAAAAAAGATTTGATCAGTGACTTGAAGGTCCACACCTGGTCCTAGATGCAGTCCAAAAAGAATGGGTGAAAGCGATACGGTTTGCCCGTTATCAATCACTGAATAGTCTGGACGATAAAATCCAAGTCCAAAAACGACATAAGGAATCACACGATCAAGCCAAGAAAGATTGGTTCTTAATCCAGCTTTTAAGTGGGCCATTGAGAGATCACCCTCAGTGTGACTTGAATAGCCAAGTGAGGTGTCAAACCCAAATAGATCGCTCACACCATAAGTGTAGTGGATTTGCCATCCTATATTATCTTCATATTGATCTGCTAGGTCCCCCATTAAAAAGACCTGTCCGATATCAATCGAAAAATTATGACTTGTCGGTGTGAATGGAGCCACATTACGAAGCTCAGAAGTTGAAACACGAGAGGAGCTTCGATTATTCTGCACCGCTCGATCCGCCCACGGAGGCGTGTTCACCCATTCTGAATTCTTTTGGGCAATTGCCTGAGGTACATCCCCGATGAGCAGCACAGTGCTCACAGTTAAAAAGAAAATGAACGTTAAAGGCCTAGCTCCGAACAGTGATTTTATACGCATTCTCTTACCCTTCCTGAGTAAACTTTTTCTGTACTCTATTCTACTCGAATTGCTCTTATTTAATCAAACTGATTTGAGCCGAGCGTCGCTCAAAGCTAGACCAAATTAAACAGGTATTATTGATTGATTGTGGGTGCTGAAGTTTCAGCGTCGGCACCGGTCTCAGTTTCTTGGTCAAAGCGAGCGATTTCAGTGCTGAGCTTAGACTGGATATAGCCCGAAAAAGAGCCGTCTCCATGACGGATGATTTCTTTTAAAAGGTCCACTGAAGGCTGGGTTTTAGAACGTCGCTCGCTTTCATATAAAAGCTGAGTCAACGTAGCAGCAGTAATGTCATTTTTGGTTTTATTATCAATGACTCGTAAATCTTCACCATTTCGAATCATTTTCGCAATTTCATCTAAAGTGACATAGCTTGATTCATGTGTGTCGTACAATTTTCGATTTTGATAACGCTTTATGATCTTCATCTCTTTCATTTCTGCTTCTCCCCCTACTTCTAGGTTGTTGGTTCAAGTTCTCCGTTTTAACGACGCCTTTTATCCCCCAGGCTCTTCGCTTCACAGCCAACAGCTATTTTATTTTAAAAAAACAGTGTCGCGGTGTCCCATCAAAGGAAATAGCAACTCACTGCACTAAAGTCAAGAAACGGAAATCAATAGAGCGTCAAAAAATAAATAGTATCCAAAACTTCACTCACTTTTGTGAGAAAAAAAAAGAAAAAAGTGAAGGGTATTCAAGCCTTTTTCATCAACTAAGTTCATTGTATCTCATTAGATTATTTAAAAAAAATATATTAATACAGCGCATAAAAATCCTTTTGAGACTGAAATTTTGCGCTGTCTGGAAATAGCTATAAGGTTTTGCTCTGAGAAGGTCGATCCGCTCTTTATGAGGGTTGTCACTTTCTCATTATTAAAAGTAATTACCAGTCAGTCCCGGACTGGCCTCGTTGCATTGGGTTTGATGATCGGACTGGGGGCCTGTGCTGCAGCTCCCACGATTTCTGATGAAGTGTCATTGAGTCAAGCAGGACCTCAGATACGCACCCATTTGGCCAAGAAAAAAGATGAGAAGAAAAAATCTCAAGATAACAAGAAAAATCATTTTCAAGAAAACCCGGAGCTCATCGAAGCAGAGAAAAAAAGGCTCTCTGCAGCTGAGTATCATTTTGGCATGGCCCAAGCCTATTCTACTGGGGGACAAGTCAATCAAGCGATTGAAGAATATAAGCTCGTTCTCATGTACGATCCTGAGTCTGCACTCGTTCATCTTCGCTTGGCAGCTGAGTACATTAAAAAAGGTTCATTATCCGATGCCCTGACCTCAGCGAAAGAAGCTGTGAGACTCGATTCTAACTTGATGGATGCACGCTTGCTTTTAGCGGGCCTGTATTCCTCAACGCAAGAAAATGAAGAAGCTCTAAAACAGTATCAAGCCATTTTAAAAAACGATCCTACCCATGATGAAGCAGCTGTCTATCGGGCTCAAATACATCTCGAAGCTGGTAAGCCCCTGAAAGCTGTTCAGTCCTTGAAAAACTTTATCGCAGCAAATCCAAAAAATAAGGAGTCAGCTGCTGCTTGGTATTATCTGGCTCGAGTTCAACAACAAACTGGAAAACTAAAAACAGCTGAAGCTTCGTTTAAAAAAGCTCTTGATTTGCAGAAATCATTTTATCAAGCTGCACTAGCTTTGGGAAGAATGTACGAAGCTCAGGAAAAGACGAGTGAAGCTTTGAAGCTTTATGAGAGTTTCTATGAAAACTATCAACATCAAGAAATTGCTTCTCGAATGGCAACGATCTATCTCAAAAAGGAGAAATACAAAGAAGCGATTCCTTACTTAGAGATGATTCGAGCCGCTGACCCAAATGATCTCAATGTTCGAGTCAAGCTTGGCCTTGTTCGAATGGAAATGAAAGAATATCCAAAGGCGATCGAAATTTTCGAAGAGATTTTAGAGAAAAACCCAGGATCCGAACGCGTCCTTTACTATTTAGGTAGCTTGTATGAGGAAATGGGCGACTATGAGAATGCGATCGCACATTTGAAAAAAATTGATCATGAATCCCAGTTTTTTGAAGATTCTGCTCTTCATGTCACCTTTTTGCTGAAAAAACTTCAACGAAGAAAAGAAGCAAAAGCCATGATCAGTGAGGCGATTGAAAAAGCTCCAAACTATGCGGCATTCTACATTTTCAATGCAAGCTTAAAAGAAGAGGAAGAAGACATAGACGGCGCGGTGGAAACATTAGAGAAGGCGAAAAAGCGATTTCCCGATCATGAAAAGATTCGCTACTACTTGGGGAGTCTTTATGATCGCCAGGGTGAAACAAAGAAAAGTATCCAAGAAATGGAAGCTATCTTAGAAACAAATCCAAAACATGCCGATGCGTTGAACTATATTGCCTATACATGGACCGTTCAGGGAACTCATTTAGAGAAAGCTGAAGAGTACATTCGAAGAGCAATGAAGATTCGACCTAAAAACGGTTATATTGTTGACAGCCTTGGCTGGAATCTTTTTGTGAGGGGCAAGGTGAAAGAGGCAATTCCTTATTTAGAGAAGGCAGCCAACCTGAAACCGAATGAAGCGACTATTTTAGATCACCTAGCAGATGCTTATTTGAAAGCAAATCTACAAAACAAAGCACTTGTTCAGTATCGAAAAGCCTTTGAGGTTGCCCAAGACGAGAAACTCAAAGATAAGATACAGAAAAAGATTCGCACTGTTGAGACTCGGATTGCCAATCAAGTAAAAGAAGATCAGCGCTCAGTAGCCGGGGATTAAAAAAGCTGCTATCTTCATTTCTATGTCAAACCTCATACATTTTAAGTTCTTCACAGCATTCGGGTGGATCGGACTTTTTGTTTTCATTCAATCTTGTGCAACTGGACCTAGAGTTGAGGAAAATCGCCCTGAAGAACTTTATTCTTACGCCTGCCGTTCACACGCGAAAGTGAAAAAAGTTGAAGGAAGCGTTTGGATGAGTGTGAAATCACGAGAAGCTTCAGGTCAGTTTCCAGCGCAGGTTCTAGCGAAGTCCCCATCGTTTTTAGAGCTTGAGGTGACGAATCTGCTAGGGGGCACAGAAGCTCGAATTTATGTTCAAAAAAGTAAAATCAAAGTGCAAGTGCCTGGCAAACCCGATCAAAACAAAAAAGGTGCCTGGGGAGGAATTCCGCTACAGTGGGCACCTCAGCTGTTTATCGGCCAAGTACCCTGTCCATCGCGGAAAAAAATAAAAAAATCACAAATGCGAGTTGATGAACGCCATGATTTGCTGATTGAATTTGAAGAAGCGCAAGAGCAATTTGAATACCAGTTTAAAACAGTCGCGGGAAAGCCTTGGCCTGAAAAAGTGATTTGGAAAAAAACGGTTAACGATCAGTCAATTGAGGTTGTTTTTGAATTTTCCGACCCTGAAAGTCAGACTCGACTTTCAAAGCGATGGGAAGTCCGATCTCGATTGGGCGAGATCAAGCTTCGATGGAAGCAGCGCCGAGTTGAATGA
>CAYLWK010000371.1:0-3653 GCA_964387255.1 uncultured Oligoflexia bacterium | reverse complement strand
AGGTTGGGGCGAAATTGAAAATATTTTAAATAAGCATCCTGACCGTTTTCAGCTTCAGCCACGACTTGGTAATGGGCTTCCATGAGGATTTTTTTTAATAAATCCCGAACATACTTAATATCGTCAACAATCATTACTGTGCGTGCCATACCCTTCCATTATGAGCAGATTTCAAAAGATTTGGTAGACACATAGCGTTAATACAGGTCAGTGTGCATCGGGTGAGTTGAACCCAAGCCCTTGGCAGTTGCTGCAAGGGCGGATTCAAAATATATTAGTCAAGTTTCTATTTTTGCGACTGAGCTGCAATCTTACTTTGCGCGGAAGCGACAGCAGCACGTTTTCCATTTCCGCTTCGCTTTCGACTCTTACTCTTTGATGAAGCTCCCGAAGGTTTGTTGGATTTCTTTTTCTTGGGGTTCACCAAAATCAAATCCACTACATCATCGATTGTTTTCACCGGGTAAAAGTTAAGCTTCTCTCGGTATTCTTTTGGAATATCATCGAGGTCCTTCTTGTTGCGCTCAGGAATGATGATTTTATCAATCCCATGTCGCATTGCTGCAAGTGCTTTTTCTTTCAATCCTCCAATAGGGAGAACTCTTCCAGTCAAAGTCACCTCACCGGTCATCGCAAAGTCTTTGCGTATCGGAAGGTTTGTGAGCCGTGAGATCAAAGCGCTCGTCACCGTAATCCCTGCCGAGGGGCCATCTTTTGGGACAGCTCCTGCTGGAAAATGGACGTGGAAATCTGTTTTTCCAAAAATGGATTCGTTGATTCCAAAATCAGACGCTCTCCATTTGATCAGCCCTAAGGCTGCTTGAACCGATTCCTTCATCACATCACCCAGTTGGCCTGTGATCTGAACGGAGCCTTTCCCTTTGGTTGCAGTCGCTTCTACATAGAGGATTTCTCCACCCACGGAAGTCCATGCAAGACCCGTTGCAATTCCAACTTCGTCTTTTTCTTGCTCATCTTCACGAAGGTAGGGAGCGGGTCCGAGGAACTTATGAACCATCGCTGGATCAATTTTAGTTTTCTCCTTTTTCCCTTCAGCTACCAACCGTGCCGTCTTACGACAGAGTGTTGCAATACTTCTTTCCAAATTTCTGAGTCCTGCTTCCCGCGTGTATTGTGAAATCACAGTGCGAACCGCATCATCTTGAATCTCAACCTGGCTGTCTTTCAAACCATTCTCAGCGATTTGTTTTGGAATCAGGTGCCTCTTAGCAATATGAAACTTTTCCTCTTCCATGTACCCAGCCAACCGAATGATTTCAAGACGGTCTTTTAAGGCAGATGGAATTGTATCGATCATATTACAAGTCGCAATGAACATGACATTGGACACATCAAAAGGCAGATTGAGGTAATGATCTCTGAAGTTATGATTCTGTTCAGGATCCAACACCTCAAGAAGCGCTGCTGACGGGTCACCTCGAAAGTCACTTCCTAACTTATCAATCTCATCGAGCACGAAAATAGGATTGTTCGAGCCGGCTTGTTTCAGGCCTTGAATGATTCGTCCAGGGAGTGCACCCACGTAAGTTCTTCGATGTCCACGGATCTCAGCTTCATCTTTGACGCCTCCCAGGGAAATTCGAACAAACTTCCTTCCTAAAGCTTTTGAAATCGAGCGGCCAAGTGATGTCTTGCCGGTTCCAGGAGGGCCAGCGAAACATAAGATAGGTCCACGGATTTTATTTTTAAGCTTTCTTACAGCAAGATACTCTAAAATTCTTTCTTTTACCTTTTGAAGATTAAAGTGATCATCATCTAAAATTTCTAGAGCTCTTGTGAGATCAAGATTATCTTTCGTTTGCTTTGACCAAGGGGTGTCTACGAGCCAATCTAAATAGGTTCTGAGCATAGATGCTTCAGAAGCCTCGGGGTGCATTTTTTCAAGTCGTGCTAGTTGTTTAAGAGCTTCTCGTTCTACCTCTGGAGGCATTCGTTGGGCTAGGATTTTATCTTTGAGTTCATCGACTTCCTCGCCTTTGCCATCGCTGTCTCCAAGTTCATTTTTAATGGCTCGGATTTGTTCTCTTAAAAAATATTCTTTTTGTGACTTCGTCATCTCATCTTTAGCTTGAGAGCGAATTTTTGCCTGAAGCGAAAGAACTTCAATTTCTTTGATGAGATGATCATTGATTTTTTTCAATCGATCAAAGGCATCAAAAGTCTCTAAAATTTCCTGAGCTTCTGAAACTTTAAGTCCAAGGTTTGAAGCAATCAGGTCCGCAAGACGACCGGGGTCATTGATTTCCTCAAGAACCATCAGAATATCTGGCGAAAGAATTTTCCCTAGTGAGATTACTTTCTCAAGCTGCTCTCGAACTGTTCGCATCAATGCTTCATGTTCAGGTTGGCTTCCAGTC
Organism: uncultured Oligoflexia bacterium; assembly: GCA_964387255.1. GTDB lineage: Bacteria > Bdellovibrionota > UBA1018 > UBA1018 > CAUJDS01 > CAYLWK01. The sequence continues at coordinate 1,275 of CAYLWK010000371.1, read as the reverse complement.
GTAGCCTCTTCAATTTTTGTAATTTTAGTTTGAAAGTAAGGAGAAGATTGAGTGTACTCTTCAATTCGAGCTTTGCACAACCCCTGCGTGAGGATCTTGATTCGACCATCTGGAAGCTTGCGCATTCTCATGATCATCGCTACCGTTCCTACTTCAAAAATACCTTCAGGATTTGGATGTTCATCGCCAATGTCTTTTTGAGATGCTAGTAAAATTAACCGGTCAGAACGCGAAAGAGCCTCCTCGACTGATTGAATTGATGAATCTCTTCCCACAAATAAAGGGATGATCATGTATGGGAATACGACAATGTCCCGTACAGGAAGCATGGGAAGGTTTTCTGGTATGTTGATTTGTTCCCCGTCATAATTGGTAACCATTTAGGTTCTCCTCCAAGGTGTGTGCTCTTGAGATTCAAATCGGAGTTTGGACTAGGCATCTTTAGACCTGGATTCTGTGTTCTGCCGAAATAATGCAGGACTAGAGTGCTTTTTTTGCAAGGATGAGCGGTGCGTTAGTTCTGGCTGCCCTTGCTTTGAGGGAAATGACTATGAAGAAATTTTCATGATTACCGAGTGTTGACGCCCATCGTCGGCTTTATTTCGTCGGTAACTGTGAAAACGATACGAATGGGAGTCGTTTGGGGAGGGTGTAGAAAAAGTACATTGTTCGATCAAGTCCACTTCTTCTGCGCCACACCGAGTGAGTTCCAAGCGATTGACTTGAGCAAGATTGAGATGGTTTTGAGGGTCACTAAACAAGCTAGGGTCATGATCTGGAAAGGTTTTTCGAAACTTCTCAATGATCTGGGCGCTCACTTGGTAATGAGCCATACTAATACAAGGGCCCACTGCTGCAATCCAGCCATGAAGGCCCTGCACTTGATCAGAAAAAGCTTCAACTATTTTAGCTAGAGTGCCTTTCCAGCCGGCATGAAGGGCTGCCACGGTAGACCCATCCTTTTTTGCAAGAAGAATAGGGACACAATCTGCTGTGCGTACGGCAATGGGAAGATCGACGGCTTGAGTCCATAGGCCATCTACTTCTCCAGCGTTTTGCAAAGGAGTGTGAATTTCCTGGATCGATTTTCCATGAACTTGTTTCCAGCGAGGCGCCTTTTTCTCCCAACCTGAAAGAAGCTCTGAATCCATTGAGTGAACTGCATCGCCAAAATCATGACAAATTCCAGGGATTTTTTTAAGGTGAGTTGATTGCATATTCTAAAGGGTTCCTTCAGTCTTCCCCAAGCCGTGCATGGTTTTTAAGAATTTCTAA
>CAYLWK010000370.1:0-6045 GCA_964387255.1 uncultured Oligoflexia bacterium | reverse complement strand
TCGTTTTGGCAAAATTTGAAAACCCAGAAGGTCTATTCAAAGCGGGTGGAAACCGATTCAGAGAATCTCGTTTGTCAGGTCAACCCACGATTGGTGCACCACAAACGGGTGGAAGAGGTTCTGTTTCTCCAAAAACAATTGAATCATCTACTACGGACATTGCGAACGAGTTTATTAATTTGATGGGAGCTCAGCGTAACTTCCAAGCAAATACTCGAGTCGTAAAAACTTCTGACCAGATGATGCAAGAAATCCTTAGTATTAAAGGTTAGTTCTTGATCATTTGATCACAATATCGTCGTGCTATTAGAGCGTCACTGTCAAAGCAGTGGCGCTCTTCTTATCCTTTTCAATGCAGGAATTGCCGGGTTGTAGCTGCATCCTTCACCATGCAAACTAAATATAGGACTGGACCATTAGTGTAGGTCATCGTCAGTTCAAGATAGTTGCAAGTAGGAGGATGTCTTGCCATGGCTGAAGAAGAAAACGAATCAGAAGAGTTTGAAGAAGAAGAATCGGAAGGCAGTGGTAAGCTTGTTGTGATTCTGACTCTCCTTAATGTTTTGATCACAGGAGGGATTGCTGGATTCTTATTCATGAACTTTAAAGAAACAAAAACTCAAGCCAATCTTGAAGATCTTCAATTAGAAGACAAAGCCAATAAAGATGACAAAGACGGTAAAGGGTCGGCCAATCAGAAACTAGAAAACAAGACGGAGCATGACTTTGGAAAGATGGTGACTCTGGATCAATTTACAGTCAACCTGGCAACTTCAGGGACCGTCAAACCTCGCTTTGCGAGAGTAAATATGTCGATCGAAGTCCCCTCTGACGACACTGAGCTAGAGCTGAGTCAAAAAATGCCACAGGTTAGAAATACAATTATTGATCTTTTCAATAGCAAGCGTCCAACAGACTTGCAAAGCCCTGAAGGTAGAAATTTATTAAAAGAGCAGATTCAAAATGCTCTAAACAGCTTTTTAGTAACAGGAAAAGTGCGAGGAGTGTTTTTTACTAGCTTTGCTGTAAGTAGCTAGAGAGAGAAGAACTTTTAAGGAGAAGGCATGAATCAAGTTTTAACTCAGGCAGAAGTAGACGCGCTTTTAAGTGCGGTTTCTGATGGTGGAGATGAAGGCGGTGCTGATGCCGCTGCCGCCGCTGCCGGAGGGGGAGATGCTGCTGGCGCTCTAGGAGACATGCAGGGAGCAGATCCTACCGCTATGATCGATGACTCCGAACCGGAAGTCACGCCGTATGATCTCACAAACCAAGATCGAGTCATTCGCGGTAGAATGCCAACGCTTGATATTATTTATGAGCGTTTCATTCGACTTTTTCGGATGTCACTCTCTAACTCCCTACGGAAAATTGCAGCAATTAGCATTATTTCAACGGATCTTTTGAAGTTTGGCGAATTTGTAAACACACTTCCTATTCCAAGTTGCATGTGTATCATGCGGTTTGAGAGTTTACGTGGTCCAGCCTTATTGGTTTTTGAATCAAAATTGGCTTATGCACTTGTTGACTCTTATTTTGGCGGGACAGATCGACCTTATACTAAGATCGAAGGTAAAGAATTTACGCGAATTGAGCTTTCGATCATGAGGAAAGTCATGGATCTTGCCATCAAGGATTTAGAAGAAGCATGGGCGCCTGTTCATCGAGTTGACATTTCTTTCAATCGAATCGAAGTGAATCCTCAGTTTGTTGGAGTTGTACCACCTTCTGATGTCATCATTTCTACAACGTTTGAAGTAGAGCTTGAAAATGCGAGTGGAACCATTGCCCTGGTGATTCCTTACTCAACAATCGAGCCAATTAAAAATAAGCTTAATCAGTCATTCCAAGCAGAAACCGACAAGGTTGATAAAGAGTGGACGGATATGGTTGAAGAACATATTCGAGCAACGAGAGCAGAGGTTTCGGTTGTCTTAGGAGAAGCGACCATTACTGTTGGAGACTTAGTGAATCTGAATATTGGGGACATTATTCCTCTTGAGCAAGACTGTGATGGTGAGCTCGACATGAGAGCTCAAGGAGTTCCAAAGTTTAAATGTTTCTTTGGTACTTCTCGAGGTAATCGAGCGATTCAAGTCACACGTGTGATTGAGGAAGATGAGTAAGGAAATTTTAGGGGGAAACTATGGCCGAAGAACAAGCTGAGAACTTAGGAAATGAAGCTGCCGAGGCAGCCGCCGCGCTATCGGGTGCAGAAGAGGAAGCAGCTCCAGAAGAAGAAAATGAGGGAGCCTCTGCAGGTGAACCTGAAGTAGGTGCTGGAGGTGGAGCCCCAGGTGGAAGTAGCGCTGCTGCATCTGGTCCGGTGCAATCTCTTGATTTTATACTAGATATACCACTCAAAGTGACGGTTGAGCTTGGACGGACTCGACTTTCTATTCGAGAAATTCTCGAATTGGGCCAAGGATCGGTAGTAGAGTTGACTAAACTAGCGGGTGAACCACTCGAGGTCTTAGTTAATGAGAAACTGGTTGCACGTGGTGAGGTAGTGGTTGTTAATGAAAAGTTTGGAATTCGACTTACAGATATTATTTCTCCAGTCGAAAGGATTGAGCAGCTGCGCTAGTAGAATCAGAATTTCAATAAAATGCCAGGAAGGCAACGACGATGAAAAAAGGAATTTTTCTTTTCAGTTTTTTACTACTTAATTTCAACTCCCCAACAGCGTGGGCGCTGACCGTTCTCAAAGATGTTAGCGTATTCGACGGTGAACGAGTTGACTTAAAATTCGATCGACATGTAAAAGAAAAGCAAATTAAGACTGAATTTTTTCGAGATATCATTCAAATTAGTATCAAAAATGTAGCTGTGTATCCTGCTAAAATATTTAGTGTGAATGGGAAACACCTTAGAAAAGTCTTTGCATATCAATACACCCCAAAACTTATTCGATGTCGTCTTACAGTAGATGGTGATGCAGAAAAATACAAAGATCGTGTTGTTGTAGGATTAAAGGGTAGTACTATTACGGTGAAGATTAAAAATGATAACAATAGAGCAGATGAAATTACTCTTCAGGCGGCCCAAGCAGTAAAAAAACCCAAATCTGAAAATCAAAAAAAGATCTCAGATGAAACAGGAATCAAAGAAAAAAAGCTATTAAAAGAAGTTTTAGGAAGAAAAGAACCAGAAGTTCAAAAAACAGGCAAGCTCACCGGTGGAAAGGCCATTGAATTCCCTGTTCAGCATCTTGCATGGCTTGTTCTGGTCTTGATATCAGCCGTTACTCTGATTTTCTTTATTAAAAAAGCAAGAAATCGAAAAAATCAGTTTGAAACCTCTTACTTTGGTAGGAAGTTTCGACGTTGGATCGGTCGCATGGGTTTGCAAAATAAAGTAAATTCCAACCAGATTCGAGTGCTTTCCAAGCAAGAGATTGGCCAGAATGCACAGATTGTGATGGTAGAAATTGAAGGCAGAAAACTCATTCTTGGAGTTACGTCTGAGAACGTCAACGTCATTTCCGGTGAGCAGAGTCAATTACTATCTGAAGAAGAGTCAGGGTCAGCGGGGCCTTCGAGTGACGTGATTAAATCAAGTTTTTCTGACATCTTACAAAATGAATCCTTGATTCGAGGGAAGGCCATAAATCCTAAGAATCAAGATTATTTAAACTCTAAGCGGCAACTTTCGGTGAGAGAGCAAATTCGTAGAAGGATTGAGGGCATGAAATCTCTATGAAAAGCTTTATCTTAAAACTGAGCTTTTTTCTGGGAGTATTGATTCTAATTGGATCACCGGCATTTGCGCAAACAGTGACGAACACAGCGTCATCAGGAGTTGTGAATCTACCTTCGGTTAATCTTTCGTTTCCAAATGACACTCAGCCTACTGATATTGTATCCGTTCTTAGGATTATTATCCTTCTTACTGTTCTTACATTGGCACCTGCAATTCTGATTATGATGACATCTTTCACAAGAATTGTTGTTGTCCTGAGTTTCTTGCGTCAATCACTTGGGACTCAGCAAATGCCGCCCAATCAATTGATTGTTGGTCTTTCACTTTTTCTATCTTTTTTTGTAATGGCTCCAACATTTGAAGAAATTAATCAGAAGGCTATTCAACCTTTCTTGGATGAAAAAATATCTCAAGATCAAGCTTTTACGAATGCTGAAAGTCCAATACGAGAGTTTATGTTTGGACAAACTAGAGAAAAAGATCTCGAACTTTTCTTAAGTTTAACAAAACAGAAGAAACCTCAAACCAGAGCAGATGTTCCCACATATATTCTTGTTCCTTCATTTGTGATTAGCGAACTTAAAACTGCATTTCAAATTGGCTTCATGTTGTATCTACCATTTCTCGTTTTGGATATGGTTGTCGCAAGTGTTCTCATGGCAATGGGGATGATGATGCTTCCACCCATGATGATATCTCTTCCCTTTAAAATTCTTTTATTTGTCCTTGTCGATGGTTGGGATTTGATTGTGGGAAGTTTATTGAAAAGCTTTAGTGTCTAAGGATTTGAAAGGTAATTTATGACTGAAGAAATGATTCTTAATCTAGGTTCAGATGCAATTAGAACAATTATTTTTTTGGCTGGACCTTTGCTGGTTTCTGCAATGGTTGTTGGGATTACCATCAGTATCTTGCAGGCAATCACACAAATTAATGAAGCCACGCTGACGTTTATTCCTAAGATGATTGCAGTGGTTGTAGTGTTAATCGTTATGGCACCGTGGATGTTAAAAGTAATTCAAGAATATGCCTCGATGGTGTTTGGAAATGTGGGAGATTGGGTGCGATGAGTCCTATTGTCTCATTTAATTTTAATGAGATTTTTTCTTTTTTTACAGTACTCGTTCGTGTCAGTGTGCTTTTTGTAGTACTTCCATTTTTTGGTGAGCAAACAATTCCAATAAAAATAAAAGTGTTACTTTCTTTAGCAATTGCAATGATGCTCTATCCGACACTTGTCACTAGTCATCTCTTGCTTCCAAATACTATTGGTGCCTACGCTCAGTCGGCAGGTGGGATTGTTCAAGTCATAACTTTAGAGATTCTATTTGCTCTTGCCTTGGGGTTTTCAGCAAAATTAGTTTTTATGGCCATTCAAGTCGGTGGAGATGTGATTGGTAACTTTATGGGGTTTGCTGCTGCAAGTCAGTTTGATCCAAATCAACAATCGCAGACTCAGGTAGTGACTCAACTTCTTTATACATTGATGCTTTTAGTTTTCTTGGCGATTGATGGACATCACCTGATGCTGGAGGCAACACTTCGAAGCTATGAGATTGTGGGAGTTGGTGAAGTAAAGCTTGGAGGAAGTTTTGCAGAGAGATTGCTAACTTTCTCGGGCCAGATGATTCGACTGGGGCTTCAGTTAGGGGCCCCCATGGCAATCTCACTTTTTGCGATCAATGTGATCTATGGAGTTTTCGCAAAAGCATTGCCACAAATGAATATTCTAATCCTATCGTTGTCAGTGAGTGCTTTTGTTGGACTTTTTGTTTTGCTTATTAGTCTACCAGAGTTTCAAAGTACCTCGACAAACTTGTTTAGTACGATTGGTGATGAAATGGGGCATACAATGACCTCAATGAAAGGAAAATAGGGATTTAGTTTGGCTGAATCGGATGAAAATAGAGATCGCGAAGACCTGTCGGAAGAGGCCTCGCCGTATCGACTTGAGAAATATCGAAAAGAAGGAAAAGTCGCTCAGTCGAAAGAGCTTTCAGGCATTATTGCTCTGCTAGCTACAGGGACGGCTCTCTATTACAGTTCACAACAGTTTGCAGGTGCTTTTCTAGACTATATGCGAGAAACCTTTCAGGTTCATGTAATCCAAGAGAAGAATCTTTCAGACCACTCTGTTCTACTGAAGACACTTTTCGAGGTTTTGAAGTTAATATTTTTTATGGCGGCTCCAGTCGCCTTTGTAGGTCTTGTGATTGGTGTCTTATCAAGCTTTGCTCAGATTGGTTCAATCTTTTCTACTGATCCACTTAAGCCAGACCTAAATCGAATTAATCCCATTCAAGGGCTTAAGAAGTTTATCAGTCTTAAACAACTTTACGATAGTTT
>CAYLWK010000369.1:0-6557 GCA_964387255.1 uncultured Oligoflexia bacterium | reverse complement strand
AGGGACAAATGAACAAATCATTAAAAACTATGTTGAACACCAGGGACACCAGGATTCAGGTCAGCTTCGTATGAAGCTGTAACGGTAAGGACCACGGGCTTGCCCGTGGGAATCTATTCCGCTACCGATATTTAGTTTAAATGGAGGGGGAAGAGCCTACGCCTCTATGGGGCTCATGAATGCCGAGAGAAGTCTGAAGTTCATTGAGACCGAAAGCACGACTAAAAAATCAAGACTTTACTCCATTTACGAGTCTTCTGTAGAGGCTCTCAAGGAGTCTCCAACTGAAAAAAAAATTGAAAAGAAACACCAGAATATTGAAAAAATGTTTTTTCGAGGTTTGATCTCTAGTCCCCTTGTAATCGAAGCACACCGCCAGATTATCGATGTGATGAAGAGTCAAAATGATCAAGAAATTCGGGCAGCCGAGTCTTTGTGGGAAATATACGCTCTTGAAGGGCGAATTCTAAAGGAGGAATTGAAATGAAGTTAACAAGTGTATTATTTGTATTCGCAATTACCGTTTCTTATCCAAGTGGTAGTTACGCTGAATCCGGTCATGATCATTCAAAAGAAAAGAAAGGTCATGGCGATGAACACGAACACGATGACCATGATCATGGAAAGAAGAAAAAGAAGAAGAAGCACGATGATCATGATCATGGATCTGAAGAAAAACATAAAGGGCATGACCACAAGGAAGGTGCCAAGAAAGAAGATAATCACGGACATGGCCATGAGGAAGAAGGAGGTCATGATGATCACGCGTCGTCCAATGTAGGGCCAGGAAAAGCTGTCGTAGAGGTGAAAAATGAAGGTCAGAGCTTTCGGTTATCAGATGAATCCGAACAACTGATTGGAATTCAAACGAAGAAAATCAGGTCTTCAGATGGGGAGAATTTTCAGATTCCACGAGATAGTTTAGTCGAATACCAAGATAAACAAGGTGTCTTTGTCAAAAAGGGTGATTGGTATGAACTCGTGCCTGTGAAAGTCATTAATCGTTCAAGCGATTCTATAACGATCGCCGCTCACGAGATTAGCGCAAAACACCAACTTGTTATAAAGGGGCTCGGCATGTTGCGAGCCACTCATCTTCAACTCACGGGCCAAGGTGGTCAGGGACAAGCGAACTAGTAGCGCGAAACTTTTTTGGATTAGGAGTCCATCATGTTTGATCGAATCATTGAATCATCAGTACGAAATAAAGGGATCGTCTTCGTCCTTACGATAGGGGTTCTGCTGGCAGGATGGGCCGCTTTTCAAAAATTGCCGATTGATGCTGTTCCCGACATAACTAACGTACAAGTGCAAGTAAGTACTTCCGTTAAAGGTTTGATCCCCGAAGAAATCGAAAAGTTTGTTACGTTCCCCATTGAGAGTCAAATGGGAGGAATTCCAGGAGTAGATCAAGTTCGATCCATTACTCGTTTTGGACTCTCTCAAGTCACAATTGTATTTGAAGAAGGAATGAATATATTTCTCGCCCGCCAGCTTGTTTCCGAAAAACTCCAAGCCATTCGAGAAGAAATTCCAGATAACCTACAACCTACTTTGGGTCCGATCACCACAGGACTTGGAGAAGTTTACTTTTATTCACTTGAAGCGAAAGAACCTGCAACTGGCCAAAAAAGAGTTGAACAGCTCATGAATCTTAGAGCTTTAAACGAATGGACAGTTAAACCGAGGCTTCTTATGGTTAAGGGGGTCGCTGAGGTCAACGCCATTGGCGGCTATGAGAAACAGTTTTTTGTTCAACCTAATATTGATCAACTCTCAAAATACGGAATTCACTTAGATCAACTCATTGAGGCCATTGAGAAGAACAATCGAAATACGGGAGGTGGTTACATCCAACAGACTGCCGAACAACTTTTGGTTCAGGCGGCTGGGCTGATTAAAAACATTGATGATCTAAAAAATATTTCTGTTAAGACTCTGCCATCTCTAAAAACAATTACGCTGGGTGATGTCGCGGAAGTGAAGTTGGACCGAGAGTTAAGAACAGGCGCAGCGCTGGTCAATGGTAAAGAAACAGTGATCGGGACTGTTTTAATGCTTTTAGGTGAGAATAGCCGAACGGTTGCATTGGATGCTGACAAAAAGATTCAAGAAATCAGAAAATCACTTCCAGATTGGGTTGAGCTAAGAACGATTTATGATCGGTCTACACTGGTCAATGCGACCCTTGGCACGGTTAAGCGCAACCTCTTATTTGGCGCCCTGCTTGTCGTTGTGATTCTTTTACTTCTCATCGGTAACGTTCGAGTGGCGGTCATTACGGCTGTTACGATTCCCCTTTCACTTATGTCAGCTTTCATCCTAATGAAATACTTTAATGTTTCTGGAAATCTGATGAGCTTAGGAGCTCTTGATTTTGGAATTATCATCGATGGCTCAGTAATTGTAATGGACAATTGTATAAGGTGGGTACACGAAAAGGCGAAGTCTGCAGGGCGTACATTAACGAGGAAAGAAGTACAAGAAGCTGTCATTGGAGCAACAAAGGAAATCCGTTCAGCAGCGGGTTTTGGTCAGGTTATTATCGTGATGGTTTTTTTACCCATTTTCGCCCTCAATGGGGTTGAGGGAAAGATGTTTATTCCTATGGCGGCCACCTTTTGCTTCGCACTTAGTGCGGCATTTGTTTTTTCGTTCTCAACCATTCCTGCATTAGCGGGAACCTTCTTGTCAGGGAAAGCGAGTAAAAAAGCTCCTTGGATTATGCGCCAATTGGAAAGACTTTACACACCTACGATCAATGGAGCGCTTAAGATCAGAACGATTATTGTGTCAGTGGGAGTTGGAGCTATTGCACTTGGAGTCATAGGTTTTTCCCTCTTAGGATCGAACTTCCTTCCTCAACTCGATGAGGGTTCTATTGCCGTTCAGTTTGTCCGACCAACGAATCTTGGAATCGATCAATCGGTTGAGATGCAACGCCTTTCAGAAGAAGTAATTCAGGATTTCAAGGAGGTGGATCTTGTTTTGTCTCGAATCGGTACGGCAGAAGTCGCAACTGATCCAATGGGTCCGAATATTTCAGATACCTATATTCTTCTAAAAGACAAGGCTACGTGGCCAAAAATTGAAGGAAATATTCGAAACAAAGAGCAGCTCATTGACGCGATTAAGGAACGGCTAAATGCACTGGTTCCAGGTCAATCGATGATTATTTCCCAACCCATTCAACTCCGTTTTAATGAGTTGCTAGAAGGTGTTCGAGCCGACGTTTCTCTAAAGATCTATGGAGAAGATATGGATGTCATCACAGAAATTGCGAGTCAGGCGGCTGCAATTTTGAAAACTGTAGACGGAGTGGGAGATTCTGAGGAGGAAACAAAAGGTAAATCACCCGTTCTTAGGATTATTCCAAAGTCAAAGACGATTAATAATCTTGGCATGCCTAAAGAAAACATCCTTAGTACGGTTGAAACGGCAATTGGGGGCATTGAGGCCGGAAGCCTTTATGAGGGTGTGATGAGATTTCCGATCATCGTAAGGCTCGATGAAAAGGACAGAAAAAGCATTGATGCAATAAAAAAGATACCTGTCGGTTTTTCAGACAATTTCACCCTGCCTCTTGGAGAAGTTGCAGATGTAAAAGTCAAGGAAACCTATTCCGACATCAGACGTGAAGCATCTAAAAAGAGGGCGGCCGTTCTAATTAATGTTCGTGGTCGGGACACTGAAAGTCTTGTAAAAGAGGCTCAACAAAAAGTAGAGCAAGCAGTGAAAATACCTCCTGGCTACTTCCTTGAGTGGGGTGGAAGTTTTAAGAACCTTCAGGAAGCGCGAGAGCGATTGATGATCGTAGTTCCGATAGCACTTCTTTTGGTTCTTTTTATGATCTTTATGGCCTTTAAGAGTGTCCTTCAAACGGCAATGATCGCAGCTTGTATTCCGATGGCGCTAGTGGGCGGCGTGATCGCTCTAATGCTGAACGGACTTGATTTCAGTATTTCGGCAGCCGTAGGATTTATTGCGCTCTCCGGGATTGCAGTTCTCAATGGGGTCGTTTTAGTGAGCTACTTTAATAAACTTAAGTTGGACGGACTCACAGGGGACGAGTTGATTAAAAAAGGAACCAGGATGAGACTTAGGCCTGTTGCCATGACTGCGTTAACCGACGTATTCGGCTTCCTTCCTATGATGCTATCCACTGGTATGGGGGCGGAAGTACAAAGACCCCTTGCTTCAGTCGTCGTGGGTGGGATCATTTCAGCCACGCTTTTGACTCTTGTTGTATTACCAATCGTTTATCGGATTTTAGAAAACAAAATGGAAGTTAGGGATTCAGGAATGAATCATTAACAAATAGGGGGAGTAGCAATGAAACAGAAATCGTATTTAGTGGCTTCAGTTTTTGGGGTCACCTTAGGTCTTTCTGCTTGTGACTAAGGGGGCGAGCGTTTGCAGGAAAAGGCAAAAATTGAAGCTTTAGAAAGTTCTAAAAATCAGATCGCACAGGAAAATAAAAATCGAATTGAATGGATTGAAAAAGCAGAGGCAGAACTTAAACTCAGACACCGATTCTAATCTTAGGACGGGAAAAATTAATGAACTAAATGTTTTTTCAGGGGAGCTTCAGACAAACATGGGTGGATCTCTTTACCGATTTTATGTTGATCGGGAGGGGGTCTCACTGAGGAAGGGCATTAAAATGCTAAGAAATTACCAAAGTGCGATTCATGGTCTAAATCACGACTTCTTAATCTGATTCTCGATATCCCACATGGCTTTTGAGAAGAGCGCAAATCGTCTTTTATCCATCTCAGGAGCATCAATGGAATTGAAGATTTTGGTGGATTCTGAGATCGGATCTAAATTATGGATTGCATCCATGACTGAAGCAAGTTTCTCAGGAGTGATTTTAAGGAGCTTTTTAAGAATATCGTCGATTGCTTGAATCCCAACTTTGCCTTCTTTGTAGTAGGCATCACTCATAGTGCCCTGCGGGATATTGTTCACTTTGGCAAATTCCAGGGCTTCAGCCCAGCTCGGGAGTTTCTTCTTTAAAACCGTGTAAAAAACGAGCCTCGTGTAGTTTTGCTCGTTTTCAGCGTCTTTATCTGAGTCTTTCATAGTGGCCTTCTGGTTAAGTTATCTTAACGCCCTGATTTTATTAGAAAAAGCTTGAGATCGCCAGTCATTTATGTAATATGCATAATAAATAACTATAATTATGTATATTACATAAATAAGACTTTTGAAACTGAAGGACGAATCATGAGCCAGGACGACAGTAAAAAAGCCCAAGACGACCTAAGGATCTCGGTTCCCAGGGAAAGTGAATCCTCAAAACTCACTCTGGATGAAATTACTGTGGACGTGAGTGCTTTTCTGCAATTTCTACTCGACCAGTCAGAAACTGAAGATCAAGGAGAGTTAGCCTCATTTTGGATGCTTATTCCAAAGGCAATTAAAGTGGATTGGAGAGAAGGGGTGGAGCTTCCCTTTCTGGAAAAGGAAATCTTCAGTCGAACCATTTACGTTGTTGCATCACCCGTAGAAAAAGAGTTTCGAGAAAAACGAAATGCAGAGCTTTTAAAGTCATTTGAGAGTGTCATCACCGAAGATCAAACATCACAGATCATTCTTTTTGTTCAAAAGCTAAAGGCCGATGAGCGAAAAAAGATCGTTCAAGCCTATATTTACCATAAGGATAAAGTTGCTCAAAAAAAGAGTGAAAAACAGGATGTTTAATTGATTGGAGGATCAAGGCATGAAAAACCAAAATTCAAATCAGAAAAAGGATCTCATTTTCCTCGTAGTCGATGACGAGGAAGTCTTGAGAGAGGCCATTGCCTATTGCCTAAAAAACCAGGGCTACTCAGTAATGACAGCTCCCGATGGCGTGGCGGCTGTTGAGATTCTTGAAAATTTCCCCAATCAGTATTTTCTGATCTCAGACATCAATATGCCACGAATGGGCGGCTATTCCCTCATGATGCGAATCTGTGAAAAGAAAATGCCCGTTAGAGGCGCCATTCTTTGCTCGGGCCAAGGCATCGACGATCATCTCTTTGGAGTCATTAACGATTGCGCGGCTGAGAATGCAATCCCCGTCACGTTTTTAGAAAAGCCTGTTGGATTAGAACAAGTCGAATCTCAAGTGGCGTCTATGATTACTTTTGGAGAATCTCAATTAATTACGGAGTAAAACGATGATCACCCTAGTGATTGAAATTGTGAAATTCGCCTTTGTCTCGCTTCGAAGAATCTATTGGTTTGGAGTGATCGGAGGAGCCCTAACTTACGGAGTTGAATTGGAAAGAGCAGGAAGAGCTGTTCAAACCGGATTGATTAGTTTGCAAGTCGTGCATAACTCGCTCATGGGTGACCAAAAATAAACACGGATTCATCAATATGAGACGAAAATAGGCATATTCCATGTAGTTTTTTCAAAAAACTAAGACTTCGTGTCCAAAATTAGGCTCTTTCGGAAAAGTCTCCCGAGTTAAGTTTTCATAGGGCGCATAGAACAACTGTCCGTGTCCAAATTTGGACAGTCTTCAAAATTTGCCTCAAAATCTGTCTTTTTTATTTCATTTCTT
>CAYLWK010000368.1:0-3091 GCA_964387255.1 uncultured Oligoflexia bacterium | reverse complement strand
TTTCTCGCGAGCCACAATCGCAATGGGCCGTCCCTCTCATGGCATGCGGCCTCAGTGAACACTTAGAGCCTGAGATTTATGAGTGTCAAATTCAGGCAGGTGATTGGCTTTGGGCTCAGACCGATGGGGTCCATGTTGGAATTCTTAATAAAATTAGTAAATTACAGGTTGAGTCGATCGACGCAGATCACCTTAAGCGCAAGGTTCAAGAGGAACTTCAGAGGGCACCGCTCGAAGATAACTCCTGGATATCACTCATGATTTTTTAATTTCCATTACTTGACTAAAAAACTTCAAATTAGTAAAATTTAAATAAGGGATAAGGACTCATCTCTACTCGTTGATTGCCGATAAGGAAGACAGGGAGGGAGGAAGGAGAGTCCGACCATGGTAAGACTAGTGAAAACTTTGAAACATTTTTGGAAAGACGAAGCAGGCCAATCCACCGCCGAATATATCTTAATTCTAGTCGTGGTTGCGATGATTGTGATTAAGTTTAAAGAAAAATTCGCAGGTGATGGCGGAATTATGGATAGCCTCCTTGAGAAAATGGACTCTGAAATATCCAGAGCCTTTACAAATAATTAGTTGATTCTTTCTAATCAATCTTTCTTTCCAAACACCGGGGTCTGAACAGAGTTTTCACTGTGTATCTATCATGTAGGGTCATACTTTCTAGAACAATCAATGATGCTAAATCGTTTTTTTCAGGGACTGAAAAAATTTGCTCAAGACGAACAAGGGCAAGCGACCGCCGAGTATGTTCTGCTTCTTACATTTGTGGTGATCATCACAACGTCTCTCATTAACGTCATTATTACAGCAATTGATACAGGTGTTCTACGTTTTGGAGCACAGCTTGAGCGTTTTTTGAAAACAGGGAGGGCTCCCGCAAGTGTTTGGATCAACTGAGTGGCTTTTAATTCCCGTCCTAGTGATCACACTGATTGCAGTGGCAACTGATTTGTTGTTCACCAAGGTTTTTAATTGGCTCACTGTCTCTGGCTTTTTCCTAGGGCTGATCGTTCATTGGAGCCTGCATGGGTTTGAAGGGGTGAAGTTTGCTCTGTCAGGGGCTAGTCTTGCGTTTATCTTGCTTTTTCCGCTTTTTATCATACGACTTCTTGGAGCAGGTGACGTCAAGTACTTAATGGCGATCGGTTCTTGGATGGGTCCATCACTCATATCTCAATCAATCGTTTTAGGCTTTTGTGCAGGGGCTGTCTTTTCTATAATTGCACTCATTACAAAGAAACGACTTATTCCTTTCTTGCAAACACTATTTTTTTTCATCTTTACTCTTCTCTCGAAGGCTGCGCCTTTGGAGTCACCTCAATTCAAAGAAAAGACTAAAATTCCTTTTGCGCTATCACTTGGCGTCGGTGTCATCTGGGTGGCACTTGATTCTCCTCTTCGGGGGATGTGGCTATGGCATTAATTAAATATAAAGATAGGAAAAGTGAATCGGGGCAAACGACGATCGAGTATGCGCTTTTAATTGCACTTCTTATGGGCTTTTTTGTGATTCTAATGAATTTTGTCAAAGAATCTCAGATCGGAGAGCGACTCGCTCGTCCGCTCGTGGAAGAATTTCAAAAAACCTACCAGTATGGCCATCCAAATGTGAAGGGTTTTGACGATCGAGGAGGGCCTGAAAATCATCCACGAGCTTCGAATAACGCAAACAACTTCAGAATTTTCATTTACCGGGATTGATCATGAAAGCGTATCTAAAACAAATTCGAAAGAATAAAGAAAAAGGTCAGTCAACGATTGAGTTTATTTTAACGCTGACGCTCATGGTGGCGTTCACTCTTTTCTTTTTACAGCTTTCTTTGATTTTTGCAGTTGGTAATTATTTCCACTATGCCACATTTATGACAGCACGAGCTTATTTATCAGCGGGTCCTGACAGCACAGATCAAATCCAAAGAGCACGAACCTTGGGTACTCAAATGACCAAACAGTCGCTTGGAACAGCTGGAATCGATCGCTGGCCAGGTATTGCGGAAGGCATTGGCGGTGGTCAACCTCGAGGCATGGAAATTGGAAGGGGACGTCAGTTTATTGACGGAGATATCGCTTATAGTTGGCAAGAAGGTGTCCGATATACATTTAGAAGTCCATTATTTTTAGGACTTTTTGTGGGTAACGATGAAACCTTTCAGAATTTGACTCTAACTTCTGAAAGTTGGTTAGGACGTGAACCTACTTATCGGGAATGTTTGGAGCATATGTCAACATTAGCTCCGAGGGTGGTGATTGATAATGGGTGCTAGAAAAGCAGCTCAGAATAAATTTCAGATGAACGAAAGAGGGCAAAGTATCCTTGAGTTTGTTTTTCTGCTGCCTATCATGATTGGCATCGTAGTCATTATGATTAAAGTCAATTCGGCCATTCAAATGTCAATTGTTAATCAGCAGTACGCGAGAGCACAGGCCTTGTTTCTGACTTATAACAGTGCAACTTATCCTGAACTTCGATTTAGAGCTGACGAGGGAACCATGGAAGACAAGGGGTACTCGCAGATGATCATTGGCGTGTCAGATAACTTAGCAACTGGAGGTTCAGATTACTCTCCAAGAGCTTCAACTCAAAATGTACTTCGTACAGCCGATCAACCGGTTGGTAATGATGATCCAAGATTTGAAGCATCACGTCTTCGGGGGGTCGTTAGAATTAGAAACACCGTCACACTTTGTACTCAAACAAACTCCTATCCCTCTAATGGAGGCTTTGTTCCGGCCTATCGAATTCGAGAAGGTGTAGTCCCTCAATACTGCAGGAGTCCGTTTAATGAATAATCGTGCTGTCACACTTTCTATCGCAATGGCAATCATGGCAATCTTCTTTATGCAAAGCTATGTGTCTAGCATTGAGGAAGAAGCCAAAAAGAAATTCGGAACGGAAGTTCAGGTTGTTGTTGCAGCCAAAGATATTCGTGAAATGGCGACATTAAATGAAACACATCTGGAGCTAAAATCAGTTCCTAAGCGTTTCCTAGAACCGGCCGCTATTTCTTTTTCAGATACCCCAGAAGATGAAGCAAGTGAAGAGATGAAGGAGCTTGCCGGAGGTGTTGCTATTGTT
>CAYLWK010000367.1:0-3645 GCA_964387255.1 uncultured Oligoflexia bacterium | reverse complement strand
GGGAGATTTTATCTTCACGGCTTGGATGCACTATGGAGATAAAATGCGGAGCGGAGGGAACGCCCGACCGGTTTTGATCTTAGATCACCGCCTTTTAGGTTTGTATGAGTCCGAAGATGAATTAGCGTTTGTTCTAGCTCATGAGTTAGCTGAACGAATTCGGTTTGATTCAATTCAAGAATCCAGACTTAAAAGAACAGTCGTTGGACAGGCAAAAGAATATCAGTGTGATGCACTGGCCGCACAGATGTTGGCGGAAGCTGGTTATGACCCGAATGCAGGTGCAGACTTTTATCACAAGGTCATGAAAATGAGGCCCACTAGAAAAAGTGAAACTCAAGAGCGATTGCCTGATTTGGGCCTTTCCTCGCATCCTCCTAATGAAGCAAGGATAACCAATGTCAATCGGGTGATTGAAGTTCTCTCAGATAGCTTTGATTTTCCGGATCGGCCAAAGCCTTTGGCTCCGATCCTAGTCAAAGCAAAAAAAACAAGGCCAAACTCAGAGGGTTGGATTAAAGCTCGATTCAAAGCATATTTATCATTTCAATCGAATCTAGCGGATGCTTATTTCATTCTAACTCTTTTGCTTGGTCGTAGCAATTCTTTAGGAAATGATGATATTTTCTTTGAGCAGCTGAATGATACGCTAGAGTTCAAGCACTATGTTATCGTACAAAATTCGAAACTTACATGGAGAGAATCAAAAAATCAGCATGATCAGGGAGAATATCGCAATAGATTAAATGATTCGATCACACCCGTTTCGGTTAGACTCATTGCCGAACTATTGAAGGAAAGCTTGGAGTCCTTGCGAAATCGAATCTCTAAAACGACCTTGGAAGTGCTCTCTGAAGCAAAAATTAAGTCAAATTATTTGGCTCAGCCAAGAAATGACTGGAGCGAAATTGCAATTCGATTTCATCGAGTTTGGCAACAATTGCCTCGCGTGCTTAAAGACAGTCCTTTGATACGAAAAATCTTTAAAGATGAGGAGAGAAGCCTTTCAGAAAAAGCAGCATCCATGGGAAGTGAGTTTCCTTCTCTTGATCAAGAAATCATCCGTAGTTTAAATCAAAGACTAGAGGTTGACTCGCTTGAAAAAGTAGTCAAGTGGATTGAACGATTTCCTCTTAGAAGAGAGCCGTTAATAATAAAAGAATCCTCCTGGTCAGAAGAAGGGAAACCCCATTTTTTCTATGACTACTATCACCCCACTTATGGGCTCGTAGAAGATCCTGAGCTTTTTTTTGCTGCCTTGGAGGCCTATTTGTCTCAAGCGCCTTGGCTAGCAGAGACGTTAGCGCTTCTAAAAAGTTCGCAGGATTTAGATGCTGAACAGCAGAAAAAAATTCAAGCTGTTTTTGATTACCGTGATTCTTTATTTGCGATTGGCTTAGGTTTATTTGCCCATCCTGATCAACCCACTCGTGAAGTAATCAAGAAAAAATGGTTTGATTTTCAAATTAAGATAGAGGCTCTAGAGCTTGCACCGGAGCTAAAGTTTGTTTTATTCCCCCCCCTATGTTTATCGCGATCCGGAAGATCAATTCGATGGTAGGCGACAGGAGTGTATGATCAATGGATTCTCATGGAAAGAAAATCATTTTGAAAGCGAAAATAAAAACGCAAGTTTAGCAATTTTAGAAAATCCAAGGGCGTTTGCATCTGATTTTAAAGAATTTAATCGAGTGATAGATTTTTTTAGAAAAGCGCAGATAGACCTTTTTGGTTTTTTTGGAATTGAATATCGAAGGTGGAACGATTCAGTTGTTGATCCAGGTTCCTATGTTTTAAACTTCAAGGAATTTACAGATTGGCTAGTTTGGGCTTTTAACCAGTATTCAATTTCATTAGAGGATGCCAAAAAAATACTTGAAACAGATTTTTATTGGCCAAAACCAAAGAAACTTTACGATTCTTATAAAACTAGCACTTTTTATGATGAGCCCGAGTACCGAATGAACCCACGTGAGATTCTTTCTCTTCAACGGATGATTTTCGAAAAATTGATCGATAGTAATGGACTGAGTTCTTTGGATGCAACAGAAGAGTTTGAGCTTTGGATGCAGTTTTCCGGTCGTGGTGTTACGCAGTTCACAGATGAATGGGCTCAATTGCTTTTTCGTCGATTTAAAAAAGAAAACCGAAGTGATTTAGTTGAAGCGCTGTTTCAGTCTAAGCGAGTCTGGGATTTGCAGCTTCGGCATGAATTGGCAATCGAGGTAGTGCTTAATCATCGCTCTTCGGATCATAGCGGGGTGCTCAAAGCAAGTTTAGAACAAAAGACAGATCATATTAAAGCTGTCATGAGAGAAGTGCTTGAGTATTTTCCCGAACAGTCTGAGGAGCGTGTTGAAGTGGCAGATGCATTTGCTCACCGAATACAGGCTTCCGTGAGTGAAACAGATCAGATCATGGATTTTGTTGTGACATCTGACGAAATAAGTGATTCCAGGTCATTGACGATGGGGTTTGGGTTTGGAGTCCGTCTTTATTCGCAGGTATTTGCTGAGCTCATCGATGAGTCTTTAGAGATCAAACTTAGATTGTTTGATTTTCTGTTAGGTCACCAAGAAGAAGTGCCAGAAATATTGATGAAAGATGGCAACAGGTCTTCAAATCAAACTCCAGCGCTTGATTTGATCAGGTCTTTGGTCGGCCCGCATCGATTTAAGAAAGTGTTTCAGGCCCTATCTGTTGATGCAAGATCCGTTTTATTGAATCCATTTTTCGAAGGGCCGCAAGCGATCCATGAATCCGAGGAAGGATTTGACTGGTTAGTCAAACGCCTCATTCCCAGTAATGTAGAGTGGAAGGATAAAGCAATTTCACTAGCAAATGGTTACCGTGAAGGATTGACCCGTTTTGGTCAGCGTCACCAAAAAACTCTATTTTTAAGCTATATTTTAGCTGCAAGTCATAAGGTTCGTTCTGATTTGAGTGACCCACTTTTAGACCGGCACCGGAAAAGTCAGCGGTATGGTTTTAACGAGACCATTGAAGAAGAAGAAAATCCATTGGGACGAATATTGCGAGTTATTTTTGAAGCTAATTCAGCACTCAATAAAATAGGTCAGCGGGTTCATAGCAGTCATCTTTTTGAGGCAGATGTCAATCGATCTTTGATGCAACTTAAAGAAGAAGTGAGACGGATTTATCGATCAACTTATTTTGCATGGATTGAAGCTGCTTCAAGCTGCGATTCTCTATGTGAGCGAATAGAAATCATCGACACTCTTGGAAATGCTTCTGTGAAAGGGGTGCTGAGAGTAAAACTAGATGGCGGTAGTGAAAGTGTACTTCACTTAGTAAGGCCAAATGCCTTACGACGAGGCGATGTGTTTTTTGAGATCATTGAGTATGCTGTAAGATATGCTGTAGGCGAGGGATTCTCTGACTTGAAAGTAGTTTTGCCTATGATTTCAAGGGCAAGAGAAACCTTTAAAAAAGAAATCAACATGGACACTGAACGAGTGTCATTGAAGCGTCTCGCAGCAATTTACGAGTCCTTTGAAAAGCCGATTGAAGGGTATCGTTTTATCACTCCTAGTCAATTGGAGAGTGCTCCGTGGTTAGACTCCGAGCGTAGCTTGTTGATCGAGAGCATTCAAGTTCAACGATTTTCTGATTTAGATGAGGCGG
>CAYLWK010000366.1:0-3751 GCA_964387255.1 uncultured Oligoflexia bacterium | reverse complement strand
TCAGAACAGACTTTTCTTTAATGAGTCGAGCGTAGTGACTGATATTTCCAACAGCAAATGCATCGTCAAAAAGCTGCGTTAACGTCTCACCACCCCCGACTGCTTCATAAGCATTTCGGTCTCGAAGCGCTGCTGTCAGCGTCACCAAGTCAACAGGTTCACGCTTATCAGAAAGCTCACAGGCTACATCAAAAATTTTTCCATGCGCTTCATTATAAAAATCTTCCTTATGAAGACCCACTTCTCGCACACGGTCAATGGCATCATTTTGTAATAAGATTGCACCTAAAACAGAACGCTCAGCTTCCTCATGATGAGGCGGTACTCGTGACTGGACTCCCTGACGAGCAGCTCGTTTTTCCCCCCATTCTTCCATGGGTTAATTTTCCTCTTTTTGTACCCAAACCTTGAGCTGCGCTTGCACTTCCGGCAATACCCGAACGATTGCACTATGGACCCCAAGTGCTTTTATAGGTTCTTCTAGCTGAATATTGGCTTTTTTAATATCAAATCCTGCTTTTTGAAGCTCTTCTGCGATCTCGGCATTAGTCACAGATCCAAAAAGTTTTTCGTTTTTGCCAACTTTTTTATAAATGGTGCACGAATAATCTTCGAGCTTTTTAACGAGCTCTTCTGCCTGTGCTCGCTCAGCGGCTCGTTTTTTCTGTAAAACTCTTTTTTGATGTTCAATCTGTGCCAAATTCTTTTGAGTGGCAATAGCTCCCTTTCCTTTTGGAATCAAAAAGTTACGAGCGTATCCATCGGATACCTTCACCACATCTCCAGTTTGTCCTAGATTCTCTACATTTTCCTTAAGAATCACTTGCATGATTGATCACCCTTTCATTAAGTGTCTTTTGATTGCCCCAACTTAGCCCTAAAGTCAAACCACAGATCAAAAAAGCCAATGCCAAGCAAGAGTGGCATCATGAAAAAAACAATCACGAGCACTAAAACAGACCTAAAAATACCTCTCAAACGAAAATGGTCAAAAAAGAAGCTCAAGATCGCCAACCCTTGAAGCGCGTAAATTGCCATCATGAATTTAAACACATTCACGCCCACGACCGAAGCCCAACCAAAATCGTAAAGTAGAGTGGCACCTGAGAGAATTGCAGGCCATATGAACCACTCAGGAGACTTCCAACGCTTAAACTCATCGACTCGAAACGACACTCGTTTCACTGTCTCGGGAGCTCCTAATCGAATAAATAAAGTCATATTGACCCAGAGTGAAAGAAGGCAAAAAATAGCAGCAGCAGAAGGCAATTCCTTAAGGAGATTCTGCTTCACTTGTTCAGGAGGAAGCCCTCCTGACATTGGGCCTTGAATCTGATTTGTTGAAATCAATTGGTCCACCATGACGGCAACCTGTTCCTGAACAGTCACCCAAGGCTGCTGACCAGTGGCAAAAAAGTAAACCACGCCAAAAATAAAAAGTGTTCCTAAGATCCAAGCGAAAGTAAATCCAATCGATGATTCTGCAGATCTTCCGGCTAAAAGATAGCGAGGAAAGGCAATCCCGATCGAGCCAATTAAACAAAGGTAAAATCCACCACTGACCCATCCCGCAGCAACAACAACCCAAAGAAAGTTCACTAAAAACGCAGAGAAAATAAACCGCGCTTTCCCACGCACATGCGCGAGCATGATTGGAAGAGGCGAAAAAAGGGTGAACAGAGCGCTTAAGAATAGTAAAGCACTCATGAAAAAAGGAAGGAGACGCATCCACCATGGAAGCTGCTTCACAATCAGCGCCGACGAGACTTCACCCTCACTGAGCCGATCTGAATTCAATTGCTGATTAGTGCGATCTTGCTTGTTCAATTTGTTCTTTTAACTGATCTCTCGATTTTTGATACTGAGCTGCATCGAATTCTTCAGCCACTCGTACACTCATGAACCTTAGAATTTTATCTTGAAGGCGGATGTTTCGCTCCACCTCCGCGACTGTTTTGGGATTTCCAGTAAACACAAGGTGCGTGTATCGCGCACGTGTTTCATTTCGAATTGGGTACGCTAATTTTTTACGCCCCCAATCTTCTGAAATCACTAATTCTCCGTCGTGGTCCTTGATGATTTTAGTGAGCTTATCTTTAAACTGATCCAAACCTGAATCTGACCAATCTGTTCGTGTTGCTAGAGTGAGCTCGTATCCAGAAAGATGCGTTGCCATCATTTGTCTCCTTTTGGCATTCGCCCTAGGATTTCGCTTGGACTCGGAGGCCAAAGCATTTTCCATAGAGCAAGGAACTAGGGGTTCATTAAGTTAATATGTCAAAACAGACGAAGTCATACCATCCTCTTCAAGATTTGCATAGCTTACCCTTTTCTTTTCACAGAATCGGGGGATGGTTGAACAGATTTAGTTGAGTCATTTTTCTGTCGAAGTCCAGGTCGCTCTTGAGAGGTAGGCGCTGCTTGTCCTGAAGAAGGCTCTTTGTGATCCTCTTTTTCGGAATAACCCAAGGCTTTGAGTAAATAGATCACCGCCTCATACATGAGGTACAGTGGAATCATGAGTAAAAGCATTGAAATAGCGTCTGGTGGTGCAAATAACGCACAGGCAATCGTAATTCCCAAAAATGCATTCCTTCTTTGCCGAGCCAACAACTCAGGCGTCACAATGCCTAAAACCCCTAGCAGTAAAATAAAAACAGGAAGCTCGAATGCAAGACCAAACAGAAGCAAGAGCTTGAGTACGGTGGAATAGTAATTTCCAATCGTGAGCAGAGCCTGGTCCGAAGCTAGACCGAAGTGCACAAAAAATTCAAATGCCAACGGGAAAAGACCAAAATAGGCAAACGCAGCCCCACCCACGAAAAAAAGAGACGCTAATAAAATGAAAGGAAAGAGGTATTTTTTTTCTTTTTCATGGAGCCCTGGGGCAATGAACTGCCAAATCTCATAAAAAAAATATGGGCAAAGTAAAAAAACAGCACTCACAGCAGCAATCTTGAGATGCGTTAGGAAGTTTTCAAAAAGGCCTGTGAAGTAAAGCTGACGCTCACCTTCAGGTAAAACCAGAAAAAGAGGAGCTCTTAAAAACTCCAACACCCAAGTATTGACTAGAAAGTAACAGAGCAAAAACCCTAGTAGAAACACACAGAGACTTCGAATCAGGCGCACTCGAATTTCTTCAAAATGGTCGAAAAAAGGGATTCGGTCTGAAAAACTTAGCTTTGCCATCTGCCACTCATGTGGTTTATAGTTTTCGATTCAGGTACTTATGGAAAGGATCTATCATGCAGCGTGCACTCATCCTAGTTGTAATTCTAGGTATTATTGGAGCTGGGGTTTATTTTTGGAAAACACAAATGCAAACTCCTTCTGAGACTTCATTGATTGAAGAAACTAGTATGCAAGATGATGATTCACAAACTTTGAAAGAGAGCACTATGAACCCAGATTTAAGCGTAGATGAAAATGGTTTATCAAAGGCAACCGTTGTGATTGACACTGCAAAAGGCCCAATCAAATTTAAATTTTACAGTGAAGATGCTCCAAATACCGTCGATCGAATTGTCACGCTTATCAATGAGGGCTTCTACAATGGACTGAATTTTCATCGAGTGGTTCCTGGGTTCGTGGTTCAAGGTGGCGACCCTGAAGGCAACGGTACGGGAGGAAGTGGTGAAAACCTGAAAGCAGAGTTCAACAAAAGAAAACACGTTGAAGGCACTGTTGCCATGGCCAGAGCTCAGGACCCAGACTCAGCAGACTCTCAGTTTTATATTTCCCTGGGAGTACA
>CAYLWK010000365.1:0-5303 GCA_964387255.1 uncultured Oligoflexia bacterium | reverse complement strand
TCTTTTTTATTTCATTTCTTTTTATTTTTTCAATGACTTAGCAAAAAAATGAGCTTTCATTTTTAAAAATTTTTTGTCCAAATCTGGACATTTTTTTTCAGAAATCCTCAATGAACTTCATTCAAGTTTTTCTCATTTTTTAACTCTTCCCTAAATAGAAGTTATGCAGAGATTTTTGGCCCGCCTCTTGCTTAGTAGCGTCATGCATTTACACAAACTTTGAGAGAATTTTTGAGGAGAAATTTCTAAATGTCCGTTTGGTCGTCAATTCAATCCGTTTTAAACGCAAGAAAGTTCCAAAAACTAAAGCGAGGAACTCTTGTGACACTTCCAACGGGTGAGAAGTATCAATTTAAAATTAAAACGGTTCAACGATGGAATCGTTCAAAGGGATTTCGATTTTTTGAGCATAGCTTTATTTCATCCATTGAAGGCGGCGGCGCTATAGAGACAGGATACGGTGAAGCAGGTCAAAAACTTTTGGCAATTGAAAAAAGTATCGCTGAAGCATTTGAAAGACTCATTTTTCGTCTCCTTCGAGGAACTTCATACGGATCAATCACTACTAATGGTTGGGCCGCACATATTTCACGCTCCAATGCCAAGCAATCAGCGATTGAAGAACTCTTTGAAAGAGATAGCGTTCTTGCTCATTGGTTTTGTAAAAAACCATTTCATGAAATTGATTCTGATACCCTTCCATCATGGTGCAAAAAGTGGATGGATGAAGAACTTTCTCGCTCGGTCTATCCAAGGCTTCGAGTGCTTGTTACCCACTTGGGAGAGCTCCCCGCTGCCGTGACAATCATGACAAGACCTGATGGCAAGGGCGTTTTATCTCATGCGACGCATGCTGATCTTGGAACAGCTTTAAAAAAGGCACTTGTCGAAATCACTTCCATTGCTCAATCAACAAAGAAATCTCATTTTTTTGATTCATCTAAAAATCTTTTCGAAGACCCAAATTGCGATGGTTTTCAGGCAAAACCGATCGATCACGCAATGGTCTATGCTTATCACAGCCCTTTTCCAGAATGGATGTACGGAAAGATGGCTTCTTGGAATCAAATACAAACCGATTGGATTAAGAGCTATCAAAGCTTTGATCCAAAAAAACTAAAAGTCAATTTTACCATTCTAACTCAATCGCCTCTGATCGTAGGAAGGGCCACGAGTCCAATGATCCAAGACGTTTACTTTGGCAGAACTGAAGTCGCGGATCAAAAAGGAAAAATCAATCACGAAAGACTAAAACGTTTAAATTTTTGCGGAGCGATTAACCTCGCTCCACATATTGTTCCCTAAATCAAATAACCAAAAGGAAAGAGAAGAAAATGAAAAAGAAAACAAAATTAAAATGGATGATCAAATTGATCTTAGCAATCGCAGTGATTCTGCCATCTTCAGGATCATTGATTGAACTGGCTGATGCAGCGCCTGCTCATGATGAAAACAGCGCAAGACCTCCTCATGGAACTGGGTCTACTGGCTGTGCTTGTCATTAATTGAGTATTAAAAGCTAAGTAATGAATGAAAATGTTAAAATTCAGTATGATTGCCTGCGCCCTTCTAAGTGCTTGCAGCTTTAAATCAAACGAGACTGATGGGATGAAAATGGCCTCAAATCAAGAAATCCGAATGTACATGCCTTTTACAAGCCCAATCGATCCAGCTCGGATTAGGACGATGCCTGACATGGTCTTATCCTTTGCTCTGGGTGGGACACTCGTTGAGTGGAGTAAGAGTAAAGACATCGTTTCAGCTGTAATGGGGCGTTGGGAAGTGATTGGT
Source organism: uncultured Oligoflexia bacterium (assembly GCA_964387255.1). GTDB lineage: Bacteria > Bdellovibrionota > UBA1018 > UBA1018 > CAUJDS01 > CAYLWK01. Next base: position 3,512 of record CAYLWK010000365.1, on the reverse strand, counting down.
AGCAAGACCTTTCGCTTTCACTTACGAAAAAACGCAAAGTGGTCCAATGGAGATTCTATTACAAGCTCTGATGTTAAAAGAAGTTTTGAGCGAGCGATTAAAGACTATCCAAAAGACTTGAGAAGCTTGTCGAAAATTCTAGAAAAAATAGAACCCCATTCAGAGACCGCGATTGATTTTAAACTGAAGGTCAATGCTTCAGAGAGTAATTTACTCGGAAAACTCACTGAAGCCAACTACTGTGTAATTAAAATCGATTCAGAAGGAAAAATCGACCTCAGTCAAACGGCAGGGCCTTTTTTTGTTAAGAAAACAGACAAAGAAGAAATCGTATTGGCAGCCAATCCTCATTGGCATCGATTTGACTCTGGTATGTCAAAGCAAATCACGATTCGTTGGCCTAAGGACATCACTGATCTTCATCAAGTTCTTTTAGAGGAAGATTGGCCAAATTTAATTGAGTTTTCTTCATTGATTTCAAGTGATCTTCTTAAAGCCTATCAAGAAAAAGGATATTCCCTTTGGGAGCGATCTATTGATCGGATCTATACTTTTACTCCTGGAAAACAAGGGGAGCTCAAAGATCGTCTGGATCTCATGCAGTTTTTGGCATCGTCCTTGGACCGAGAAAGATTGACACAAAATCTCAGTGGTTATCAATTTGCCGATCAGATCTTTTCAGATGGTTACGAGTTATTTGATCCGGAACTTTCATTTAATAAAAAACCCATCTCTCTTCCCAAGAAATACCAATCACGGCCGCTAAATATCTTAATGGCAAGGCTTGCCCTTCCAAAGGAGATGGAATCAAACTTAATCGCAGCGATTGAAAGAGCCACGGGTCGTAAACCTAATATCATTAAAATCACTGATTATATGAAGCAACTGCGTGAGGGAGACTACGATCTCTATGCTGGGTGGGTGGGACTTGCTGATCCTGACATAGAAGGCGTGATGTCGTTTTATATTGAAGGAGATGCTGCTCCCATCACAAACGAAGGTGCAGATTATATCGCTAGACTGGATCAAGCGAGAAAAGCATCTAGTGGAGTAGAAAAAATCAATCTCATGAGGAGCATTTTAAGTGATGCGACTCAAAGTGGACGAATCGTTCCACTTTTTCATTTTTCCACGATTGGAATTGCTAAGCCTGGAGTGGATCTCAGTCAAATTTCAAAAACAGATGAGGCTGTAACCCTTTCGGAGATTCGGTTTAAAAAATGACAAAGAAAGATTGCAATACCCGTATCCCTTCACTTAAGAACACTTTTTGGAAAAAAGTCTCAAAAGCCTTTGGTGTTGGATACATTCTCGCAATTTTTGTTTCATTCGTTGCGGCAGATTTTTTGATTAAGCAACAGACTGAGCAAAATGGGATTAGAACAGCTAAGTCAGCAGTTGCAGGATATCGTAAAGCGCTTTTGTCTGGAAACGTCAGATACACCGAAGCCAAGATCGCAAAGGCTTTTGTTGACGACTATGTCATCGATGCTTTTATTCGGAAACCTGACATGGAACCTGTCATTGCTAGAGCTGATAGAAAAGTCAGCGATGACCGATGTGAAGCTGGAGCTCGAGCGTGCTGGAATTCAGACAATCAATTGAACATTCTTTACCCAATCTATTTTGATTCTCAGCAAACCGAACTTTTTGGTTACCTTGACTTAAAAGTAAAACCTTCATTCAGTCGATTTCTTCTGGGTGCTTTACTTTTCTCTATTTTAGGAATCTCGATGATTCCTGTCCTTTGGATACTGAATTCTGCTGGCAATTGGATTAAAAACGTCGGAACCGAGCTCAGTGAGCGATATTCTTATATTAAATCGACACCTAAAGCTGCGATCTCAGGAAATGCTCTTTATTTGGAACTAGTGCCTATACACGAAACGCTCAATGGTCTTAGCACTCAAATTAAAAACCTAGAAGATGAAGCAAGAATTGATGCTCAAAAATCCATGATCAGGCACGTCGGTCATGAAATGCGTCAATCTGTCTCACAGCTTCGAAAAGTCCATCAAATTCTCTTTCCAAAAATAGTGAACCTGGATGCCAGCGAAAGAAAAGTCATTAAAACGTCTGGAAAATCACTCGATGCACTTTCTTATCTCGCTGATGACATCAAGAATCGAGAAAAGCATTGGCGTGGGCAATGCCAATTGTCTGAACGGATTGAAGAAAATATTGAATCCATGAAGCTATTAGATGAAGTCGAATCTAAAAATATTGTCTTTAAACTCGAAAGAGAATCACAAGACACAGCCTCAATTTCTGATTGGGGATTTGATCGAATCTTTCAAAACCTAGCAATGAACGCCATCCAGGCATCGAAAAATGACTCAGAAATTAAAGTCCGCATTTGGAATGACGGCAATTCTCCAACCTTATCCATTGAAGACCATGGTTGTGGCATCCCTGAAAAGCTAAAAGATAAGATCTTTCACTATGACGTGAGCAATAAGCCTGTTGATGGCACAGGCCTTGGGCTTCCAAGGGTGAAGGAAATTTGTGATGCCATCGGTGCCAAGATTCGAATTAAGAGTCAAGAGGGGATGGGGTCCCGGTTTGACATTATTTTTCAACCCACGCCTAAATCTTTTCATGAAGAGGTAAAATCATGAACTATCGTATTCTTCTTGTTGATGATGATGAAACCAATTTATTTTTGACAAGAAAATTTCTATCTTCTCAAGAAAGCATTCAAAGACAATTTGAAATTGAAGAAGCCCGCTCTGGTAAAGAAGCACTCCAAAAAGTCGTTTTTGATCCTTATGGATACTCTGTCGTGATTTTAGATATCGGAATGCCAGAGCTCAGTGGAACGGAAGTCGCAAAAAAGCTTCGAACGATTAACCCCAATATTCAAATTATCTTCTATTCCGGGGATGGCTCAAAAGAAACCTTACTTGAAACCACCGAGTGCGGTGGAGCCGTTAAGTTCATTGAAAAAGGATCAAAAGACGAAGACAACGCTCTCATCGGTGCAGTGAAAGCTTGCTGTAAACATTATGATGAGAATGATCGACCCTTAACGTCTGATTTACTGGTTGGAGAGAGAGCGACTTTGATTGCGTCGATTGGCATGATCGGTCAATCAGAAGAAATGGCAAGTATTGCAAGAGAGGTCATTCGATTTAGAGAAATCAAAGATACGATTCTGATTATTGGAGAATCCGGAACCGGAAAAGATCTGGTTGCAAGAGCACTTCATGGTGGTCCAAAAGACGAATTTGTAACAGTGGATTGCACTCGCTATGAAAGTGATAGTCACCTAGCGGAATCTGAGCTCTTTGGGCATGTCAAAGGCTCCTTCACGGGTGCCATTACTGACAAAGTAGGACTCTTTGAATCTGCTCGAGGCGGAACAGTTTTCTTAGATGAGCTTCATCGATTACCGATTTCAGCTCAGTCTATTTTACTTAGAGTCATTCAAGAAAAGAAAGTCAGGCGCGTTGGAGGCAATCGCGAATATCCAGTCAATTTTAGATTGATCACAGCTGCTCAACCGATTCTTG
>CAYLWK010000364.1:0-2926 GCA_964387255.1 uncultured Oligoflexia bacterium | reverse complement strand
CCTAAATCAGTTTGCATGATTTTAGATAATGTATTGCGGCTATCGTCCGAGCTGCCGTTGTTGACAATAACCAAGGAAAACGTATCCTCTGAGAAACCCGCATCCTTGGCTGCTATGGCGAATCTTCTTATAAGTTCTTGCAGGGAATCAGCTTCATTAAATGCTGGTGCAACAACCTCAAAACTAACTTCAGACTTCTGGTTTTTTTGTCTATTAATTTTCTGATCTAATTCCATCAGTTCACTCCCGGAAAACGATCTCGACGATGCAAGGATCGAGCAAAAAGTATTTCATACCAGTAAAGAGACTCTGCCAAGGAGTTAGGATCTCCCCAATTAATGTATCCATCCAAAGGTATAATGCAAACATTTCTACCTGCCGCAATTAAAAAATTAAAAATAGAATCTAAGTAAAGCTCTCCGTTGACTTTGAGATTAGATTTTTTTAACTTTTCAATGCCTTCTTTAACAATCTCCACGTTGCGAAACCAAAAACTTCCAACAAGGAGATGGTCCTCTTTCGGATTAGATAACCTTTTTTTCACTGATACATTCTCTACCGATGGGAATTCACCGGAATTTATAGCTTGAACCCAAGAGAAATCTTCCGGCTTTTTCGTAGCATTGGGAAAGCCATTAGCTGTAAATATAGCAGCATCATATTTACCTAGGCTTTTAAACCGACTCCACCGTGCTGGATCTAAAACGAGCGCATGGTCGCACGATGAAATAATGAGATCACCTTCTTTGAGAGTGTTTAATCCCATATCTGTGGTTAAAGCTTGGCCCTGAGGTGTTTTATCCAGAAACAGGAATTGGTAAGGAAAATGTTTCAAGTCTGACTTAAGCTCAGATAAGGCGATAATCGTGGTCCGATCTGCCTGCGGTAAAGATTGAAGAGCTTTTTCGAACATCGGAGCGCCTTCAACATTAATTAAAGGTTTTCTTTTTTTTGAAATCCCATGGAACCGGGAGCCCTTCCCTGCCATTGGCATTAATATCTGATCGACCTTCAAGTTTTGGGCGATAAAACGGTTCCTAGCGCGAAAGCATCTCTCCCAATAACAATAGGTCTCCAGGTCTTCAGGAGTGCCCCATTGAAAAAAGCCAGGAATTTCAAATACTCTTACATGCGCATCAGGGTCTTTTTTTAGAAGTCCCTCAACTGTCAGGCTTGTGTAATATTCACCATTTATAAATAACTCCAGGTCTTTTTGACTATCGATAGCTCTTTGCAACGTTTCTTTAGATTTAAAATAATAACCTCCTGAAGAAGCATATTCTTTTTCTCGATCGTCTGTGAACCACCCCTTCTCGCGGATTTCTACAACCCTCTCTCCACTTAAACGTAAGTAGGCATACGGCATTGAAGATAAATAATGTGCATGAAAACCCCGGTAAGCTATTACACAGGCCTCACACTCTGAGTCCGAAACAAACCTTTCAAACTGTGCGGAATCCCAAACCATTGCATAATCACAGTAGCTAATAAAAATAGGACCTTCTTCCAATTGCGTTAATGCCTGCTCTACCGACCAGGTAGGACCTAGTTTATGAGCTTTTACTGTAAAAATTTTACAACCAGGTCTTAATTGTTTTAATCTATCAGGTAATTCTGTTTCCCAGTGATTTTCCGCGATAATGAAAGTTGTAGGCCAATTTTGAGGAAAATTAGCCAGTAACCGCTCGATGATGGGCGTTTCTGTTACTGGGATGAGTGGTTTTGGTAGCTCATAACCCGCCTTACGAAAACGAGTGCCCTGACCAGACATAGGTATTACTAGTTGGATTGGTTTCATGATGATTGCACTTTCAATAAACCTTTTCTGAACTTCTCAGTCTGCATTTCAAGAATGGATTTAATCGAAGAATTTGGTATTTCACTGAGTTCAGGATTCAGATGATAGAGTAAGGTCGATGCATCCCACAACTCTCGAATATTTTTATCACCGTTTACAAATTCGAAATGATCCTTCCCCACAGGGGTCAAAGACTGTTTTATTTCATTCAAGAAAACAACAGTATCCGGTAAATAAATTTTCAACGGTCCCACTTTAGTTTTTCTTGCCGCGTCAAAATCAAAACGGAAGAAATCAGCTGCTATCTTCTCGAACTCCAACCATCGATCTACAATCTCCGATCGGTCTGAGTTTAGTACGACCCCATGGTTAGCTAAGAAAAAAACCTCGACTTCCCTGAACCCTTTTAAAGCATTAGTTAACTCAAGCCCCGGTAAGGTAAAAGGGAGAAAACAATGTTTCATTTTTAAGTTTTGCTTAATAAACCTTTCGGTTTCACGAGGATCCTTTAGAAGGAGTTCGGCAACCAATATTCCTAAAAGAGAATGGAAGTGGATCACCCAATGCTTTGGTAGCAGAACGTGAAAACCTGTTTCCATGGATGCTCTGTGCTTATTAAGCGAAGCTTTTTTAATCAAATCGCTATAATCTTTTTCGCTCTCTACAGAAGTCCAGGCTTTGGTAAAAGCATCAATATCTACTTCAGCAAGGCTCTCAATAGTTAGCTCGTCTAGGCGAGATCCAGATGGTTTAATGAAGAGCTGGGAATTCTCCTTATATGAAATGTTACCCCCAGTCCCCTGAGTCAACGAGGGTGTCTTCTCTCCAAGTCGTTTTGCAAGGTTAAAAAGATCTGACTTCACAGAAGTAAATCCTCTAGATCAAAAAGATTTTGGATTACCTGAATATTTTCGCGGCTAGTTTGACTAAATGCAGAGTTTTTCCAAATCACATTTCCACCCAACTGCCGAAACCCAAGAATATCTGCCTCCCAATCATCCCCAATTAGTAAAATATCTTTAGCTGCCACTCCACTTTTGCCAATCATTAAATTAAAGATTCTAGGGTCTGGTTTTTCCGCTCCCGCTTCTTCTGAGGTAATCAGCCATTTTAAAAAATGACCTTCTG
>CAYLWK010000363.1:0-3318 GCA_964387255.1 uncultured Oligoflexia bacterium | reverse complement strand
TAACAGAGTCCCCTTGCTTAGATTATTTCTCCAAGTGATGTCATGTAACTGAGTAAATGCTTTTGTTGCTCCTTCAGAATCTAATCGTTTAAAGTTGGCGATCATTTTTGGCAACAAAGTCTCATTTCGGGATTGGATCGCTCTCACAACACCATCACTTAAACCTTGTTTCGGATGAATCAGTTGATCACTATTTCTCGCTATTTTAATAAGCGTTTTGTCGTCCACTCGTATTGCTCTTGAATCAAGAGCAAACACCACGTTGAGATTGTATTGAGATGGATTTTTTCGAATATCCTTTTCAATGAATCTTGCCAGATTTTCGCTAAGAACATCATAGTCGTTCAAGATTTTCGCCAACTCTTCTCTGTTCTTCAAAGCTCTGGTGATGAGCCTGAAATATCGAGACCGGTCGGTTCTCACAATATACTGAGCAATAAACTTGACTGCGTTTCGATTATCGGAGGTCAACGCTGCTGCCACAGTCTGTCTAAACCGGGAGTCATTTTTTTCCAAAAAACTAAGAACCAGTCCCACAGATTCGTCATTTACTAATGAGAGCTGCTTTCTAAAGACCTCTAAAATGGATTTTTTATGCTGAGGCGTTCTTTCATAAAGGCCAATCAGTTCCACCAAGTCATCTCTTAAGAAAGCTTTCGAACCTCTGCTTTGAAGCATTTCTCTAATCCGGTTCACCCGTTCTACTTTTCCAGCTCGTTTCTGTTGAATAAGCTCTCTGCCACGACTCACCGGAGCTACTAATCGATTTGCAACATGTGAAACAACACTTAAGTCTCCCATCAATCGCGCTCGAGACTCGGGGATGCCTGCAATGATTCTTAAAAACTCTCGAGTCAACCATCGCTTTTCTCTTACGTTTCTTGGATCAAGCAATTGCTGAGTGATCGCGAGCGACTTTACGACTTGCTGGATGGGACCTTTAAATGCAACTTGTTTTTGGGTTGCATCGGCCAAAGCTCCTTTGATTTGATCAAGTCGATAGAGCGGATGCGAAGAATCTGATAAGGCTCGAAAGTAGGCTTCATCAAATGCTGTCTTGAGCTGTGCTCGAGTCGCGTCTGACTCAACGAGTCGATACACATTTTCAAACAATTCATCTTTTTGAGTAGGGCTCACCGGTCTTTTCTTCGTAAGAAGAAACGTGCTTTTCTGAAAGGCTTCTCTGAGTTCGCTGGGCAGCCTGCTTCGGCTTGCTTGGGAATAGTCAATTCTTCGAACGATCAGAGCTCTTTTCTTGGTGGGATGCCGATCCACCATCCAATTCCCTAGATGTCCATCAGGATCAAAAAGACCATGATGGAAGATTGCTTCCCATTCGGTCACCAGCATAGCCAATCGTGCCCTTCGTTGCTCCGCTCTAGAAAGATGCTCCATCTTGTCTTCTACTAGGGGATAAAAAATGATTCGCTCGCGATTTGCCCGAGATCCATTCGGTTGTGTTTCGTCTGTGAAAGAAATCCCGGAAACAGCTTCATCTACAATTTCGGTTTCTACCCCTAGCTCTGGGAAATTTCGCTGATAAGAGGATCTGACAGCATCCGCTCTCACGCGCTCTAACCTCAGGTCTACTTCGCCTTTCATATTTTCTGCGAGTACTGGAATATACTCATCAAATGCGCTGGCAATTTTCAGAAGTGTCTTTTTGATCTCTCTATGACTCGGATCTTTAGCTCGTTTTCTGAGAGCCATTGCTGTTGCCTGAATGGTCTTTTTATCGTGTAATGCGGCATTTTCTGGATTACCTTTAACCATTTTAGCGACATAGCGCTTCCCATTCTCCATGGTGATTAAAACGGTGACATTGATTGAGCCTGCTCCTAATACTTGATGAACTGATCTAACTTTCTTAAATTCATCTCCCATTTCTCTTTGCAGCATTTCGAAGAGTTTCATTCTATTGGGGGCAGCTGCCATATCATTCAGTGATCGAAAGATATCGCGGACGTCATCATCAGGAATGAGTGATCGATCTGCGTAAATCTGCTGACCTATTTTGATCCAGAGCCCGCCTTTACTTTCAAGAAAGAGCTTTAGCTTTTCTACATCAGAGCTTGACGCAGTTTTAGTCGTGCTCGATGCAAGCAAATGGGATGCGAAAATGTGTGCGTCCTCTCCGATTGCATCAAAATAAGATTCTACGAGAGCGATTCCTAAGGGGACATTTTTTTTGTCCATTCCATCTACTAGGTAATCAAGTAACTGAGATTTACCCTCGGCGCTCGCCATCAGACCCTGAGGATGATTTGAAGTCACCATTCCGGAGAGTAATATCGCTCTCTCTTCAAGAGAGGCATTTTGAAAGATTTCCTTGATACGAATCAAAGCAGTTTCATCTGAGGCGGCGAGCCGTTTTAATTCGTAGCTTGCGAGTTCTTTGGCAGATTGTGAATGTGTCTGGTCTTCGACAAAATCTATAGGAGCGCGTTGTAAACGCTCGATGAGGTCTTTAGCCATTTTGGGAGCAGTCTCTCTTTTTCCTTGCAGCCAAGCAATCATCTCTAGACTTTCTTCAGGACTATTCAAAGATGCATTCAATCCACCCTTCATTACCTCAAGGATCTTAAAGCTAGCTGCGATCTCCGGCTCGGTGAATAGGTTACTTCTTAGAGACTTCATTTGATCTAAATCAAGCTCAAATCGAGTGAATACTTCTTCCATTTTTCGACGTTGAGCATCGGTATCTAGGAATATTTTTTTGATCAGCGACGTCGTTCTCTCTTCATTAAATTTTTTCTGGTAAAGTAGGGGCTCACTTAAAGCTGTCCAAGCTCTCTCAAGTTGTTCGTAACTGAGCTTAGACTTTAACGTGGCGATTGAATTTAGTTTAAAGTTACTTCTTCCTTTCCCGTTCATGACTTTAGTGAATAATTGAGATGCCACTTCTCTATTAGAGATCACATCTATTTGATTAAAGTTTGCTTTACGGAAAACTTGGAGCTGATCGTTGAGATTCATATTTTTAAAATCTCGAACTAGAACTTCTTTTAAAAATTTTTCAGTTTTTTCTAACGATTTTCTAAATTTAGATTCTGAAGACTGATATCTGTGAAGCTCGTCAATGATCCAGGAAGCTACCCTTTTAGGTAACCGAGTGCGCCTGAGTTGAGAAACCTTATTTTGTACCCATCGTTCATAATGGTGAAAAAAATATCGATTGGGATCTGCTAATGTGCCATGATCCCCTAAAGTGGCATGTGTCAAAACTGTCATCGAATCATAGATGGCTTTAAGGGCTTTATTCTTCGGTGCATTGTCAAATTTACTTTTTGGTAGAATTGAATCGTAGTGCGTACGTCC
>CAYLWK010000362.1:0-7719 GCA_964387255.1 uncultured Oligoflexia bacterium | reverse complement strand
GGATGAAGAAAATAAAGCCCTTGAATTTGGCCTATTTGAGTAATTGGACTCGACATACTCAGGATCGAAAGCTTTGGCGTTCCGTTCAGTCCGATTTGATGAAAAAGTCAACAGAAGTCGATCGAAAACAAATTCTAAATCGCGTTTTAAAAACCTATTCCAATGAAATCGCAGGACATTTCAATCCAACGGTGTACCAGTTTGCAACGCGCTTTGTGCCTTGGTGTTTTAGTTGGATTTTAAATGCTGCAAGTTTGAAGCGTTTTTTACCCTGGGGAATGACCGAGTCACTCGAACAAAAGCTCATCATTGATGGCGAAATAGATCATCTTCAGAAACTTTCAAAGCAAGGCACCATCCTTATTTTACCAACGCATCAAAGTAATGTGGATAGTATTTTGATTGGTTATGTGATTTATCTCATGCGCTTACCGCCATTTGCCTATGGTGCAGGCATTAACTTATTCACCAATCCTATTTTTAGTCTCTTTATGAACAGCTTAGGAGCTTACAAGGTCGATCGTGAGAAACAAAACCCGATTTATAAGCAGGCGCTTAAAAACTACAGTGCTGAGATTCTTCAAAATCAAATCCATTCTATTTTTTATCCAGGGGGTGGACGGTCACGATCTGGCGCGATTGAAAGTAAATTAAAGCTTGGGCTCATGGGCACTGGATTGAGTGCTCAAATCGAAAATTATAAGCATCATCGAGAGCACCCAAATGTCTATATGGTTCCGATGACCACAAGCTACGATTTTGTCTTAGAAGCCCCTTCTTTGGTGGAGCAGTATTTAGGAGAAATTGGTCAACATCTTTTTATGGGGTCGAGCCACGAAGATGCGCCCCCATTGATTAAGCTTGGAAACTTTTTTTGGAAATTATTCTCAGGACAAGGGAAAATCACGGTACGTTTAGGAAAGCCCATGGATGTGTTTGGGAATTTTGTAGATGATCAAGGTCGGTCAATAGGACCTAATGGCACTCTCATTGATCCTCGGAGCTGGCTTACCACGCTTGGGCGTTTGGATCATGAGTCTCAGCGAGATCAAGAGTACACGCGTCGTTTAGGGCAGAAAGTGGTTGATCGTTTTCATGCTGAAAACACGGTGCTTTGTTCTCATTTAGTTGCGTTTGCCTATTTTATGGCACTCCGAAGAAAATATCGATCGTTCACAGTGTTTCAGCTTTTAAGGTTGAATCGAGAACAAAGAACGTTGCCTTATTCGACTTTTATGAACTCCGTGGAGCATTGTTTTCAAAAGGTGAGAGCGCTGTCAGATCGAGGAGAACTTTTTCTTTCAAAGGAATTCTCTCATCAATCAATGACAGCTTGGGTAGCCTATGGGATGCAACAAGTTGGGCGTCTCCATGAAGCGAAGATTTTGAAAAAAGAAGGAGAGAGTGTGACATCTGAAGATTTAAGCACACTTTATTATTATAGAAACCGTTTGGCAGGGTATGGGATTTCAATCCTCGGTCATCAAGGCCGAGCAAAGCGACTGCGTGGAGAAATTGATGAGCAAGGATTTTTGGCTTAACGAAGAGATCCTCGTTTTAGGAGGGGGGAGCTGGGGAAGCGTGCTAGCGAATTTGGCGGCTCCTCAAGTGAAATCGGTCAAACTTTGGGTAAGAACCGAAGAGCATGCTCGACAGATCAATTCCACTCGGGGAAATGCACGCTATTTTAAAAAAATGACGCTTCCATCCAACATCACAGCGGTGGCTGATCTTGATCGAGCCTTTGAGTCGGAAGTGAAGGCAATCGTTTGGGCTTTGCCTTCGTCCGTTTCAAGGGTGATTGCTAAAAGAGTCACTCAGTTTCTAAAAGGTGATGAGATTCTGATTCATGCGACTAAAGGGGTTGAGCAGGGATCTTTAAAACGGATCTCAGAGGTTTTGGAAGAGGAGATGCCGATTGCTCGTATCGGGGTTTTGAGTGGACCGAACTTAGCAGCGGAGATCTCACAAGGCAAACCTGCTGCGACGGTGGTGGCCTCGAAGTTTGATGAAGTGATTCGGGCTGGGAAACGTCTTTTACAAAATCCAAAGTTTAAAGTCGAACATTCCAATGACATGATTGGTGTCGAATGGGCAGGAACTCTAAAAAACGTGCTTGCCATTGCAGCAGGAGCCTTAGAGTCGGCTGAGTTAGGCTGGAACGCGCGGTCTGTTTTAATGGCAGAAGGTCTCAGTGAGATGGTTCGATTTGGAGAAGCGATGGGAGCGGAGAAAGACACGTTCTTGGGTCTCGCAGGGATTGGAGACCTCCTTGCAACTTGCACTCCCTTGAGCCGAAACTATCGAGTGGGTTTGGGGCTAGGTCAAAATAAAAACCTTGATCAAATTTTATCTGAGCTTGGGAGTACGGCAGAAGGTGTTGCAACAGCTCGGCATGTGGCTGAATTCTCTCGTGATCGACAAATCAAAATGCCAATCACAGATGCCGTCGATCTTTTGATTCAAAACAAAATTAAAGCCTCGGAGCTTCTCGGGTTTTTATCCTAAGTAATGCCCTAGTTAGGATACTTTAGGTAATAAATATCTTTCAAGTTTCTAGATTTTTCTTCTAAATCTAATCCATACCCCACAAGAAATTGATCGGAGGTTTCTTTGCCGACGTATTTGACAGGGACATCCGCCACACGTTTATTGACTTTATCTAACAGGGTCACGATTTCCACACTCTTTGGTTGGGAAGCTTTCACGCGGTCATAAAGAAACCTAAGCGTTCTGCCGCTATCGATAATCTCTTCAATGATCAAGACATTTCGGTTGCGAATGTCAGATTGAATGTCTTTGATGATCGTCACGGTGCCTGAAGACTCTCGTCCTCTGCCATAGCTTGAGAGTCTCACGAACTCTATTTCCGTTTGTGGGTGAAGATGGCGAATCAAATCCGAAGCAAAAACGAAAGCCCCTTTTAAAACCACGATCAAGAGCAAAGGCTCGTCTTGATAATCCGCATTGATCTTAGCTGCTACGTCTGAGACCGCTTGCTCGATTTCATGCGCCGATAAGTATTTTGAAAAATTTTCATGATCCATCCCCCCGACTTTGCCTTTATTAGGTCATTTTTTCAATTGCTCGACCTATTTTTTTTGAGTTGGAGAGCTAGGTTTGGAAGCATCGGTTTGACGATCAGAGTCAATGTGCCTAAATTCGGGTTCTTGAACTCCTTCCCAAGCGTCTTTAAATTTTCGAATGGCTCTTCCTAGGCTTTGACCAATTTCAGGGAGCCTTTTTGGGCCAAAAAGAAGTAATATGATGCCCACAATGATAATATGAGAAATTGAAATGCCAAACATGCGCAGGATGTATCTTTTCTTATTGGTTTTGTCAATTTTAAGTGCTTGCACGCGCTCGGGCTTTTTTGAGCCTGAGGATTCAACGAGCTCTTATGAGAGCGTGACAGGAAATGCTTCTGATGCGGATCGGTCACGGTGGGAGCAAATTTATAGCACTGCAAAGTATGTCTATGGAAAAAATCCGGCTGAAATACTCATCCGAGCAGAGTCGTTTTTTCCAAAAAAGCGAAAACGGGCCTTAGACCTTGCCATGGGAGAGGGGCGAAACGCAGTTTTTTTAGCAAAAAAAGGGTTTGATGTTTTAGGCGTGGATTTTTCGACGGTTGCCATACGAAAGGCTTTGCAATTGGCGAGAGAAAAAGGAGTTCGAATTCAAACTCAGAATGCTGATTTAAGAGACTATGAGATCCCTGAAAAACACTATGACTTGATTGTTAATATAGATTTCTTAGAGCGCTCTTTGATTGAACAGATTAAAAATGGGCTTAAACCCAAGGGCATTTTAGTCTTTCAAACTTACAATGTGGACCAGTTGAAGAACGAAAAAGGACCCAAAATTGCAAAAGAATACCTATTGAGACTCGGTGAGTTAAAACAATCGTTCTCGGAGTTTGAGTTTTTATTTTATGAAGAAAGCAATGACGGGGTGAATTCCCTCTCAAGTTTGATTGCGCGAAAACCAGCCATCCCGTAGACTTTTAATAGACCATGAAAGTGCAAGATATTGGAATTTTAATTGTCGATGATGTGAATGCGATTCGCGTCCAGATCAAAGAAGTTCTTCGAAAAGTTGGCTTTGAAAAGATTTGGGTGGCAGCGAACGGCACAGAGGCAATGGAAATCATGGTCAATCAGCCTGTGAGTTGTGTTTTGAGCGATTGGCATATGAGTCCAATGGATGGATTGGCGTTGTTAAAGTGGATTCGAAAACACTCAGAGTTTCATAAACTTCCCTTCATTATGGTGACTGCAGAAAGTGCTAGAGAAGAGGTTGTGAAAGTGGTGATTGAGGGGGTCGATGATTATATCGTGAAGCCGCTCACCGTAGAGCAGGTTCATGAAAAATTGTTTAAAACATTAATTAAGAAAAAGGTTCTGTTATGAGTGAGAATTCAAATCAGACGCAGCATGAAAAAATTCAACTCTTCATTCAAGAACTTTCAGGGTTTGCTGGCACGGCGGAGTCGACATTAGAAAAGATTGATCAAGACAAGGAAAAGAATCGAGATCAGTTTAGTGTATTTTCAAGAAAGATGTTTGATATCCGAGGGACGGCTCAACAGCTCGAGCTACCGCATATTGCGAAAATTGCAGGGCTAGGAGAAGAGATTGCCTTAAAAGCTGCAAAAGCAACACGAAACGCGCAAATTCGTAAGTGCATGGGTGCTTTATGGGATGCACTCACAACGGTGAAATACTTATTGCAACACTATCAAGAGCCGACGACGGATGAGCAAGAAATTTTAGTGACGCGTCTCGAAGCTACCCTAAAGGCCTTGGGTGGGGAGCGAGAAAAAGTAGATGCGAAAGCGATCGAAGAGCTCCTTAAGAGTCGTCGGGGCGCATCTTAAAAAAACTACCTTTTGGCTCGAGTTTGACTTTTTGAAAAACGGCTCCGCGCTCAGTGGTTGCTTGATTCATTGGCCTTACCTTTTGTTTTCCAAAATCGCCGCAAAGATAAAATTCCTTTGTTTTTCCACCTGGAGAGTAACAGGGGCTGACCTGCCGATAGGTTTTACCTGGTTGAAGTTGAGTTAAAATTTTATGAATGGGTTGATCTGATTTACAAAGAATTAAATAGGAAAACGGAAGGCGTTTATGATCTAGCTTGAGTTTGCTATCTATCTTTCGGATGTATTCCGGACGCCACCAAAGCACTTCTTCATGGCACCAGTCGTCTTTTTTAGCCAGTGCTCCACAGCGTTGGTGACCTAGGCATGGAAGTAAAATTTGATAAGGAAGTTTTTTTGACTCAATGACCTTTAAAAGCTGTTTTCTGAGTTCAAGTAAGTTTCTAGAAGTGTCTTTGAGGGCTGGCTCAACAATCATTAAAAGCCCCTTTTGATTGAGGTGGTGTTTTAAAAGTTGAAGGAGCCCTTGAGATAGCATTTCATGATTCCAGTGTTCGTGAAGTTCGTTCATGAAAAAACTAAGGGTTGCAATGTCAAATCGAGGTGCATTCGAAGGGAGTAAACGAGGAGGCGCGATCTTTCTGCTAAAAAGGCGGATCCTCGGCGGATGAAATTGGTTCCATTTGAAAAAGGCGTCATTCCAAAGATTCGCAAGGTGAAGCACTTTGGAGTCTGCTTCAACTAAAGCTGCATCGACTGAATGATTCAAAAAGCCAGGCATCAAGCTCATTGCACTCAACGCAGGCCCAAACCCAGCTCCCAATTCCAGTAGCTTGATTTTCTTTTCTGGAGGTTGCCAGCCTAAGCGAAAAAGCTCCTCATAGATTGCTGTTAAACGAATTGTGTTGAATAGATGATAACTGATCAAATAGCTTGTCCGAAAATGCTCTGATGAAGAAGCGTCTTTCCAATAAGTCGATTTAAACTCGATTTCATTTAATTTATTAAAATGATCGCTTAATCGCTTGATGTGGGGAAGGATCGATCGATGCAGGTGGCGATCTGATAAAAGGGCATCTTTTGAATCCAAGCCATTTTCAGTAGCAAATGATTGGAGAAAGACTTCAAAATCCTGTGTGAAGTGCTCTGAGCACTTTTGACTGAGGTGCATTTTTTGACTTTTTAATTTCCGATCCTTCGATATAGTGAGGCATGCCTCATATTTTGGCAAAATCACTCAGTCAATCAGAAGAATTAGTTCTTGTTCTAGGACGGGACTTTATTGCTGATCAGATTGGAAATCAACTCCGTGTCGAAGGTTTTGAAGTTGTTTTGGAAAGAGATTTAGGTCAATTGCTTCCCTCTCCAGAAGAGGATGGTTCGATTGAGCAGCTCAGATCCTTCTTAAACGTTTTTGCTAAAGCCTCGTCAGAGGTAAACCAACGCTGGATTCATCCTGGCATTAGTCGTTGGGCTAGGCGTCCTGAGCTTTTTTTACTCGCAAAAGAGTTTGGAATTCAGATTTTTGGTCCCTCAGCAAAGGTCGTGAGTTTATTTGCAGATCAGCTCAGTTTTTTAGAATTGGCTTCAAAAGTAGATATTCCGACGCTGCTGTTGCATTCAGAGCCAGTTGCCTCGGCTCGAGAAATCATGGCAGCGATGCAAGGCTTAAATAACGATGGTCTGAATGTTCATTTCCCGATTGTCGTGAAATCCATCCGAGGAGGTGGGGGTGGGCCTGGTTTTTTCGTGGTGCATGACTCGCAGGGGCTCAATCGAAAATTTTCTATTTGGAAGGAGCAAGTTGAACAAAATGTAGGAGAAGCGATTTTCTTTTTAGAGCGCTATTTGGAAGATTCGAGACGTATTTTGGTTCCTTTTGTGCGTTTTTCAAATGGCGACGTCGTCACGCTTCCAAAAGTGGATTGTTCTTTACAGCACCAGCATCGAGAGATTCTATCGTTTTGTCCGGCTTTTGGCGTGGATGCCGATGTCGAAACTCATTTAGAGACCTGGACGAAGCGCTATGCCAGTGAGTGTCAATTCACGGGGGTAGGTGTTTTAGAGTATCTGGTTGATGGGGATCGAGCCTATTTAATTGATGGAAAACCGGGACTCAATCCGAACTATTCTCTTTGGGACTCAGCCTCTCGTTATCATGCCGTATCTTGGCAGTTAGCAAGTTTATTGAATGAAAAGCTTCCCTTTCCAGCGCAGGATCAGGACAAGGGTGGCGTGTCTGTTTCCATCCAAATCTACAGTGAGAATCCTTTTTTAGAGGTGCCTGTGCCAGGGGTCGTGCATTCGCTGGAGCTTCCGCGTCACTACCACGGAGTGTTTGAGTGGTCGAAGGCGCAAGCTCGCATTGAATCTGGCGAGTCGATTGATGCGAGTTCAGATGGACTTGTGGCAGTGGTATTGGCTCATTCAAAGGATCGAAAAGCTGCGATAGAGCTATTGGGAAAAACGTTAAAGTCGATTTGGGTGAGTGGAAGTCTTCAGACCAATGAACGCTTTATTCATGAGTTACTGGATCATCCTTGGGTTCAAGAAGGAATTTTTCATTCGAGTTTTATTGAGGAAGAGTTTATTCCTCAGTGGGATCCACCTCAAGCTGTGTTGGAATTATTCGCTTGGATCAGTTCTCAAGCAGGCAGGTTCATCGGGCGAGGTCATCCAAGTGGAATCTATCAAGTTGGAAAGCAAAAACAGTCCGTCCAGGGCTTAAGGCTCCACTGGGAAGGGCAGCCTGAGTTTTGGAAAAAAGGAAGCCTGGGTGGCATTGAGGCTCGGGTCAAAGCAAGTGACGGAGAGGTCTATCGAGTTTCTGCCTACCCCTT
>CAYLWK010000361.1:0-2940 GCA_964387255.1 uncultured Oligoflexia bacterium | reverse complement strand
AGATTGAGTTCCGCAAGGCACCCCGTTCCTACCGTTCCCGAACCAATGATCTCGCCAGGAAGCAATTCTACCCCCTCAGAAGCGTAAGAAATTAATTGAGCAAATGTCCAATGCATGGTGTTGGCATTTCCTTCAGAAAGAATGTTACCATTGAGCGAGGCTGACATTTTTAAGTTCCATCGTGACCCTTCAGGACTCGACACTCGATAGGGTTCCAATGTCTCTGGAGTGACTAAATAAGGTCCAAAGCTACTGGCAAAATCTTTAGCTTTAGCAGGACCCAAGCTCATTTTAGACTCATGCTTTAACCAAATCGCACGATCTGACCAGTCATTAAAAATCATGAATCCGAAGATATGATCTTCAGCCTTTTCAACTGGAATATTGCGTCCAGGTTTTCCGATCACGATTGCCAGCTCCAATTCATAATCAAGCCCCTTTTCTGCAAGTCGCTTTGGGTAGCTGACAGGCCCGGGACCCGTAACGACCGTGTGATTTGAAAAGTAAAAAGTTGGGTGTAAATCAAATTCCTCAATCATGGGAAGATTTCGGCTTTTACGCATGGTTTCAACATGAATTCGAAACGCATAACCGTCTCGAATGGAAGTCGGACGAGGGATCGGGGCATTCAAGCTGAGCTGATCGATGGGCTTGACGATTGACGGATCCCACGGTGCGCTCGATTGAGCCGCCTTTTCAATCTGCTTTGAGACTTCTAAGAAAGATTCTTGATGGGCTGCTGCCGCAAGTAAATTTTTCTGTGCGGCAATGGGAAGCTCTGGAAGCGTTTTTTGAGAAGCTTTCAAGGCTTGATAAGCCTTTTCAAAATCGATGACTTGGACTGAGTGAGTGTTCACCTCAGAACCAAGACAAAGACCGACTCGATTTTCTCCCGATTCAGTAAGATAAGTCACAAACTTCATTGAAACCCTTCCTTGTTCTCATGCATGCATTCTTTATTTGGTTTTGATTCAGAGGCTTAAATCTCAAGAATCACCTGTCCTAGTCATGACAAAAGAGCGATGGTTTTTCAATGCATTTACGTGAAAATAAAAAAAGGCTACACTTTTAGTCAAAAGTGTAGCCTTCACGGATCCTTTTAGGACCTCATTTTTAACTTCATTACCAATAACGTTTATTTGAAAAAGTCTCTTTTAACGACTTTGGAAACGACCAACGAGGTTTCTTCGTAGCAGGTCGTGCTTTGATCGTCATTGGCTCTCCAGTGAACGGATTCACGCCTTTGCCTGATTTTCGAGCTTTGACGTCTTTTCGCACAAGCGCTCCAATCACAGGGAAACGGACTCGATCGCCGCCTGCGGCAAGTTTAGCTGCGTTATAGAACTCTTGCTCCAACATTTTTTTGAATTCTGACTTTTTAATCTTCACAGTTTGATTTCGAGTCACATCAGCAAGCTTGAGTGTGTTCTCGTAAACTTCATTGATGAAAGAATATTTTTTATTACTCTTTTTTTTGCGTTTTGTTTTTTTAGCCATTTTTTCTCCCCATGGTTGGTTTAGCGTCTCTTAATACTTTGACTAAGAGTGTTTAGTAAAAACTGATACTTAATTTTTAAGGATAAAAATCAAAAACGGCAAGGAGTTTTTAAAAAAAAGCTGCTTTTTTTAGGTGTTTTTTCTCATTTTTAGGAGTGAGTTTGCCAAACAGAGCCTTTTTTCTTTGTTTGGCTTGATTTTCGGGCCTTCACCTTGTCTTTAAAGCTATTTTTTGCCATCATTTTGCGGCTGGATTTTGATGCGCTCTAAGATATCCCGTAGAAGTTCCTTAAATGATTTTGCATTGTCGGGGGTGAATGAATGAAACTTTACCCCAAACATTCGGAGGATGTTTCCATTGGTGGGGTGCATTTCCTCGAGGATTCGACAGACCTGACCGAGCATCATGACTTGAAGTGGAAGATCCCCTCGTGGCTCAAGATAAAGTTGAAGATTTTGGCCTAGCTGGACTGAGCTCACAAAGGGATTTTCAGATCGAATGAGAATGCCTCCAAGACTAATGTTCCCCACCTCAAAAATGAGCGGAACGGATCCTTCTCCGGAGCCTTCAGGGTGAACAAGGACTTTGAGTGGAAAGCTTGGAATTTCTGGAGACGCTGGAATTCGAGGATATTTACGTGAGTAATCGGTAGGGTAGTGCCCCTCTGCCTCAATGACCTTTTGGATCAAGGCTCGATCCTCAGGTTTCATATCAAACCGTAACCCCATTTGCTCCCCTGAAAAGGAGAACTCTCGAGTGATTCGAGCGGGCGTTTGAATGTTAACGGGTTCCTTTGTCAAGATCCTCAAATTTGCGATTGTTTTTCTTCCAAAATGCTTGGTAGGCGAAAGAGGCGTCCAAGGAAGCGAGTGAGCGCCGTAAGGGGTAATATTCTTGTCGGTGAAATTCATCATGTGCTGATCTACGGTGAAGGCAATGTGGGCATTTAAAAAAACAGGTTGGTAGATTTTATTACTCATCTTTTTAATCTTAAACATTTCAAAGCCCCAGGCCAAGAGATTATGCTATACCCAAGCACTATGAGTGTCTTGGAATGGTTTCAGGCTGGCGGCTTCGTGATGTTCCCGCTTTTGTTTTTTTCGCTTTTGGCTTGGGGTGTTATTTTTGAGCGATTTTGGCGTTATCGAAAACTCTATGAAAAACTGCCCAAGTTTCAGCACCGAGCGTTAGAGTATTTATTAAAAAACGACTGGGACTTATTTCGCTCTCACTGTGATCGCTATTCGGATGTACCGACTGCGTCGATTTTAAAAGCAACGATTGAGAAATTGCACTCAAAGCAAAAAAGAGATCAAAGCCACTGGCTAGGCGCAGCGGAGCGAAAGCGGCGCGAGGAAAATCTTCGACTGAAAAAAAATCTATGGGTCCTTGGCACGATTGCAACAGCTTCTCCTTTCATAGGTCTTTTTGGGACCGTGGTA
>CAYLWK010000360.1:0-4860 GCA_964387255.1 uncultured Oligoflexia bacterium | reverse complement strand
AATATCTGAAGAAAAATCAATCGAGAGAGGAGTAAGACGAAGAAAACACCTAGCGCAATATAAAGAAATTTAAATCGATCCTGTAAATCTCTGAGCTGTTCTTCTTGACCTAAAAAAGCCACTTACTCTACCCACCCTTCTGAATCTAAAATTAATTCGTCTTGGGCGTGCTTAGCTTTTGGATTCTTAAAAGTGATCCAATCAAGCTTTTCGTAGAACCTAAAAATAAAAATACTCGTTATTCCTGCAATAGCTGCGCTTGGGAACATTAATGCTAGTGTGTGTCTCCACTGCTCCCCCAGAATCCCTAAGAAATAAAGAATAAGAAGGTGAAAAAGTTGCCACAGAACTGAGGAGACTAGGGCAAGGCCAACATAAGATTTTAAGTTTTGAAACATGAAGTACTTGGCAGAGGCATGGATCATTAAGAATATCATCATATTGCAAATAAAATGGAGCCCTTGTGGAGCGCTAGAGTGGAGCTCTGCGATATTGCTAAAAATCAAACATAGAATGCCGCCTTCTATAAATGGCCTTCGGATGGCTAGCCAGATGATTGAAATAAGTAAAGTATCCGGCTGAAAGTAGAGTAGGGGGTAGGAGTTAAAAATCGAAGTTTGAAGGGAAACGAGCACCAGTGCTGTCAAAAGCATGAATATCGGATTGGCTGCTTTTAAGACCGAGGCAGTCACGATTCAGGCTCCTTTTGCTTTTTCTTTGCAGACTGATAGTGAGGCACGGCTTGATTTAAACGTTTTTGAAACTGTTCTGCCACATGCACAGGGGAATGCATTTTCCCTGTGACAATCAGAACCTCTTCGAGTTTAGAAAAGTCTACACTGGGTTGTACTTGGACGGACTGAGTGATTCCATAAGGCCGCCGCACCACTTTTATCACACTTCCCACTGGAATTCCCTTTGGAAAAATGCCTCCCAATCCACTGGAAATTAATAAATCCCCTTTCTTAATGTCATCTGTACGAAGTGCAAATTTAAGCTGGCAGATTTCGTCGGTTTTACCCTCAACGATACCCCGCACTCGGGAGCGTTTAACGATTGAATCGACTGCTGAAAGAAGGTCTAAAAGAGTTACAACGTCTGCAGTGGATGCTGTGGTTCGGATCACTCTACCGATCACTCCCTCACTATTGACCACAGCCATGTCTTTTTGAATTCCATGATCAGCCCCCCGGTTGACCCGAATGGCACGAAATTCAGTTGAGACATCTTTAGCAATGACACGAGCGTTTACAGTTTTTAGTTCAAATGATTCTTTGAAATTTAAAAGTTGCCTAAGGCGTTTGTTTTCCTCTTGGGTTTCTTTCAAGTTTACAATTAAATTTAAAAGACGACGATTTTCGTCCATTAACGCTTGGTTTTGATTTTGTGTTTCAAATAAGAAAAGGTAGTGGTTAAAAAAATAGACCGACGAGTCGAGTACCCAAGTGACAGCCGCTTGGATCGGAGAGGTGATTGCAATGATTGCTTTATCATAAAGTCGATAATCTCGAGGAGAACGGGTTGAGGTATCGATTGCAATGATCGGGATCAGCACAAACAAAAACAAAGCAATATAGAACCGATACTCCTTAATATATTTCCACATAACCGAAAATATCGTACCTGAGCAATACTCTACAATGCAAGGCTTACAAATTTATGATACCTGATTCCTGAGATGTCTTGAGCATGATTATAACACGAAGCATTAACTCTGAGGGGAGTCTGACACAAGGAGCCTGAGGGATCAAACTTCGTTGCGAGAGGCGGCTTGAATCAGAGTCCAGTGACTTGATGTTGCGAGTGTGAAAGAGTCGGAAAATAGAAAAAGAAAAGGAATCTATTGATGATTAGAGATATCAGAACCCGTTTTGGACCGTGGATCGTCGGAGGAATCATCGGCTTGATTGCTTTTGTGTTTGTCTTTTCGGGTGTTTTTTCTCCGGATCCGATGGTTTCTGGTGCGGCCGCAGGTTCGGTCAATGGAACACCGATCACGCAAGGTGAGTTTAATCGGGCACTCCGGCAAAGAATGTCGATGTTTGAAGGAATGAATTTCAGTGCCGAACAGCTCGCACAGTTTGGAATTTATGACAGCATTTTTAAAAATCTTGTAAACCGTCAGCTTCTTATTCAAGCAGCGCAAGATCAAGGAATTATTATTAGTGATGAGGAAGTGAGAGATGCAATTCGTCAGATTCCCGTATTTCAAGAAGATGGAAAATTTGATCGAAAAAAATACGAGGATTTACTCAAAGCAAATCGAATGAATCCAGCCTCTTTTGAGACCAGTATTCGAAGCGATTTAATGGTTCAGTATTGGCAAGACTTCTTTAATCAATCCGTTCATGCTTCAAAAAAAGAAATTGAAACAGAGTATTTGAACCAAAACAATCAACGTAATATTCAGTTTGTATTTCTAAATACAGCATTTACTCCAGATGAATTAAAAGTGGATGAAAAAAAAGTGAAAGCTTTTCTTTCAAATGCTGAAAATCTGAAGCAGGCACAAGAACACTATAACGATCGTAAAGAAACTCAATTTAAAGATAAACCCTTTGATGAGGCTAAAAAAGTCATTGCGGCCCAAAAAATTCGAGAAACCCTCAGAAATCAAAGAACTGATGAAATGATTGCGTTAGGGAAAAAAATCGAAAAGCTACTTGATGGGACGAAATCAAGTGAAAGAAAAGTAAATCAATTATTAAAGAAGAATAAAATAGAGGTTGAGTATACTGAGATGATTCCCAGGACGAGTAAATACCTGCCTGTGATTGGTTTTGCAGAGCAACTTTTATCAGATGCTTTTGAAGTGCCGTCTCCAATTTATCGAAAAGACCGCGGCAAAGCGAAAACCTATCAAGTGACAAAAGGTATTGTTGTTGCAGCACTTGCAGATCGCCAATTAGGAGATGTTAAAGATTTAGATGAAGAAAAAATAGAAGTCCTCAGGTCCAAAATTGAGCAGCAAAAGCAAGGTGTGATTTTTCAACAGTGGCTCGATGAACTTACTAAAAAAGCTGAGATCTTAAAAAATGAAGAATTTTTCAAGCAAGTGCAGCAAGGATAAACCTCATTTAAGCAATCCACTGCTTTAGTTTTGAAACAAGTTCTTTTCGCTTATCAAAAGGAAGACCGTGGCCTGTTTCTTCCCAGTTTTCAAAATGAATATTTGAATAAGCTTTAAAATCATCTTGATCTTGTAGAAACGACTCATAAGACCAAACCTGACTTTGATCCCCACGTAAAAGGTAGGCAGGCTTGCCGGTTTTGGCATAGTCAAGCATCCAGTTTTTATAGCTATGAGTCACGGATGCATCGATTGTTTTAAGTAGAAAAGCGCGATCAAACGGAAAGATCATAGCTCCTTTTACGGAGGGGTGGGGAACCATCACAGCCAAAAGGTACTGCGCAATCGAAGGGTCTGGGAGATTCTCATTAAGCCACTGTCGGGCAAGCGCTCTGGACTCAAATTCCAGTGGCAGTGATGATAAGATGGGGCGGAGCCGAGCACCGATGCTTGAGCCTAGATTGCCGCTTAGTCCAATGTCGATCAAGACAAGACCCTGGATCCATTCTGGAACTTGCTGACAAAGGCCTAGTGCAGTTCGAACTCCCATCGAGTGACCTAAAACCCAAGATGGATAGTGATTGAAGTGCTTCATTGTTTCCATGATGTCTTTGCCGTAAGCAAGTGCACTCGCCTCTCTATCATTTTCAACAAGATTTGTACTTTGACCATGACCGCGTTGATCAGGAGCAAGTATAGAATACTCATCTTCTAAACTTGCTGCTAGAGGGCGCCAAAGTCTCCCGTTCCCGCCTAAGCCATGGAGTAGAACAAGCTTCTTCTTTTCTGAGTTGGAAGCCGATTCACTGGCACCCCAACACTCTGAGTGCAATATCATGGATGCTCCGACTGAAGTGCAATTTCCGGATCAACTTTCTGACTCAGGCGATACCCTGCTTGATCTAACATCTGCCCGGTTACGGACTCTGGGTTTCGAATCAGCGACTGAGGCGTGCCTTCGGCAATAATCTTACCTCCTGCGTGTCCCCCTTGAGGTCCGAGATCAATCACATGATCTGCTTGTGCAATTACGTCTAAATGATGTTCAACCATAATAACGGAGTTTTTCTGGTCCACCAGATCCTGGATCACTTTCAGAAGCTGTTTTACATCATTAAGATGAAGCCCCGTCGTGGGTTCATCAAAAAGATAAAGGATCTTTTGACCTTCTTGAGCGTCTAAAGCCTGAGCGATTTTCAATCGTTGAGACTCTCCTCCTGAGAGAGTAGGGGCGGGTTGTCCAAGTTGAAGATAGCCTAGACCAACATCTCTGAGCGCTCCCAGCTTTTTTCTTAAAGTCGCACTTTCACGGAAAAGATCATAGGCTTCATTAATAGTTCGATTGAGTAGTTGATCTACATTGACTCCCTTGTAACGGATATCTAATACAGGTTTCTTAAACCGCTTCCCATCACACTCATCGCATGGCACCTGCAAATCAGCCATAAAATGCATGTCAATAGTGATTGAGCCTTCTCCTTTACAAATGGGACATCTACCCCCATCTACGTTAAAGGAAAATGTCTGAGGTGAATACCCCCTTCGAATTGCCATCACCTGATTTGCATAGATCTTTCGAACCTCATCCCAGGCTTTAATATAGGTAGCTGGATTAGATCTCGAAGATCTGCCAATCGGTTTTTGATCTAAAAGCACGACTGAGGCTATTTGTTCTGCACCATACAAGGATTTATATTTCCCTGGGGCATCATCTGTTTTGTTTTTAGCGCTCCCTGAAATTTTAGAGGGAGGAAGTAATCGCACCAAAGCCTGATAAAGTGTTCGATGAA
>CAYLWK010000359.1:0-3495 GCA_964387255.1 uncultured Oligoflexia bacterium | reverse complement strand
TAACAGTGACCGAATCTGGTTGATAACTAAGAGCATTTTCAGGAGTGACATCGTCAAATCCTGGAGCCATTTCTTCCGCTTCTTCTAGTTTGACCTTGGACTTAACACCTAAAATTTTGCAGCTTTCGTGACAGTACTTTTTTATGAGAGGTTCGACAATAAGTTCGACTTCTCGTTCGGCTTCTCGTTCGATCGATTCTACAGATGGATCCAGTGAAGCTCGCACAGAATGGTTGACTAGCGTGAATGCAGTGATGAAGCAAAATGAATAAGATAAGAGTTGCTTAAATGAGTGCTTCATTTTCTTCCAGCAAGCCTCCGATCTAAAAACTTTTTGAGTGGTCGATTATCAGGGTTAAGTTCTAAAGATTGATTCCAGGCTTGTACTGCTAGTTCTTTATAACCCAAACGATCAAGCAATGTTCCTCGCATCTCGTAGAGTCTTGGGTCGGTAGGATAGCGTCTGAGTAAAGAATCGATTTCAATGAGGCCCGCCTCGTACCTTCCTTTCCTGAAAAGCTGTTTAACTAAATCAATGGCCCCCAAGTAACTTGTGTCTGCTACTGGGGTGTCCTCCTCTGCAGGTCGAAGTCCCAATTGTCTTTCAATCTCTCTTTGTTTAGCGGCTTGGTCTGCAGATCCGGAAGGAAAGGTTTGTGCGATTTCTCGATCTGAGATTCCGGGTTTGTGGTCTCGATAGAGAGTTTCTTCTTTTTCGATTGATGCAATACCGCGATCATTGAACTGACTAGGAGAGACTGGTATCACAAAGTTAGTACGTTCATGATTTTCTTTTGGAAGTTCGACTTCAACACTTCGTGAACCTTTTCTTGAACGAAGGACAATACCTTTTTCCCCATGTTTGGATTTTGCTTCATAGAAATTTCCAAAAGGATTTTGAATCGGTTTAGAAGTTTCGTAGACATGGTTATTAGTTCCAAACAAAGAAGCGCAGCCACTCCATAGAAGGAGTAGAAAAACAACGCTAAATGTCTTGAATAACTTAGAATAATGCACTGATGCCTACTCCAAATTCAATTCCCGAAATAGTTCCAGAACTTGTTCCATTTAAAAATAAAGTCGCTTGTGGTCGATAGCCTAAGATTGCAGAGACTGCCCAGTGTTTTCCTAAGCGCCATTCATAGCCGCCTCGAAACAAAGCACCTAAGAATCCTCCTGCATAAGTCCCTCCAACCGCTGCAAAAATACTTCCTCTGACTTTATTGTAGGACTCTACTGGACCAATGAGATTCCATGCATGAACAAATAAAAGTGTGAGGTTAAAACCACGATAAATAGCGTTTTCGGTTCCCTCAGCTCCGACAAGAGAGCCGCTATCCATTAAGTAGTTGAGCTCGAAGCCAACTTCTTTTTTACGGTTATCGTAGCGTTCCACCATTCGGTAGGCGAATCCCAAGACACCTGTGAGGCCATCTAGATCAGGCTCGAACAGATAATAGATTTGAGGGCGATGTACGACCATGGGTTCGTATTCAACTGTTTTTCTAGCTTCATCAAGCTGTCCATAGTCCACGCCACGACGAATGGCAGCAGCGCGAGAGGTTTCTGAGTTGTAGCTACGCGACCAAATCACAGAGCCACTTCCGTCTGCTTCAGCGATGCTGAGAGACAGAATAAGGCCATTGGGCTGATAGGCGAAGGCAACATCCATGAAATTTTGGATGCTCATTTGTTTTGCAATTCGTGTGAGTTGAACAGGGTTTGATTGAGGGGTTGTCACAGTCACAAGATCCCCTTTAAGAACTGCTTGTTGAGATCGACAAGGCAGGCAATTGATCATTCGCTTTTTGGTCGCTAAGAGCACACGTTCTTTAATGAGGAGATCCAGATGGTCTTTGAATGACGGTGGAATATTCTCGCTAGTGGCAATGTTTCGAATAGCGAGTTGCTTTAATCCTGAGACATTTCCGTTTCTTAAGTCATATTCGAAATCAGCTAGCACGTCTTCTAGAACCTGGTAAAAGTTTCGGAACTCTCCGTTTTCGTTTGGAATTCCTTTAAGTTTGGATTTGGGTTGTTCGCTTTGAGGAAGAGGTTTTTCAGTTTCAAAAGACGGATCGTCAGACGCAGATTGGGCGTAGCTTTTCCAAGAAGTCATTGAAAGTAGTATGAAAAAGACCACCCCCCCTAGGAAGGCGATCTGTTTTAATCGAATTCTTTTCAAACTAGGTACCCTAATCCTTTCGTCCTCATTCTTCTTTTCGGAATTCATTTCAGACACTTAAAGGCATTCCTTTGAAACAGAGGAAGAAAACTTCTTTTGGAAACATGAATGATTTAGGTACGTTGAGGACTTTTACTTAAAGAATGTCAAAAGATTGCCGAATAGATGACTGAAAAGGTTTTATATATGAGGTCTTTAGCAGTTTTATTTTGCATCGCGGCACTCCTGTCTGTCTTTGGATGTTCTACGACAGAAATGGAACCGCTGCCGCCACTACCTAAGGTACCTGAGTACACTTCTGTGCCGCATCCCCAGGGGTTTTACCTTTCAGACCTTGATGCTTTATTTAATCAGACTTTGCAGTTCACTGATTCTGAGCTCAATTCATGTGACTCAAAAATTAAAACTCTGAGAGAGAAAACGTCCATTCAAAGTGAGATTGATCGAGGCGTACGTGAGCTTGTTGCTAGCGAGCCTGTTTTTTATCATTGGTGTTTTTATTATAAAATCTCAAAACTTCACGATGCACTCAATGAGATTCAGTCTTTAAAAGAACGTCAGAATCAATTGATAAGCACCTATGCTTCGGTGGCTCCTTTAGCAAGAGGGTTTCAAGCGGAATATCAAGACACGCGTTATTTACAATGGGCCGTAAAAGACTATCGTTTGCTTAGCCAGAGAGTTTTTTATCGTGCTTTGACACTGACACCCGAAGCTTCTTCTCAGATGGTCGAAGCCACTCCGAGTCCGTACGCTCTTTGGAGAAAAGACCCCAAGCAATCAGGATCGGTACTAGAAAAATACGGAATTCAATCGAGAGAGGAAGTGTCCTCGGGCACGCCCATAACTTCGCAAAGTGAGCCAATGAAAGAAGACGATTTCTTGGCTGCACCGATCGATCGTGAACCCACAAGTACCGACGCTGAATCGGAAGCGTTTACGGAGTTTTCAGATGAAGACTTAGATCTTGGGCTCGATGAAAACTTTGGATCTACAGAGACAGATCCTTTTTTTGATGAGTTTTAACGAATTCCCCTGCCTCATATTAAATCTTCCTGAGTTTCTTGAGACTGATCTTGAGAAGCATCATGTCAGGGATCTCCCTGTTAGTTGAAACCTATACTTGATCAAATAAGTCTAAAGTATTTTTATACTATACCGATAAAGTCAACATAGTGATTTTCAGGGGTACAGCAAATCCCAGTAAATCATTACAATAATTCAGGATAATACCTGATTATTTAATTATAACTTAAGCCTATGGAGGTAGGTGTATGGGTCTACGAATAGGAACAAACACACAGTCAATT
>CAYLWK010000358.1:0-6299 GCA_964387255.1 uncultured Oligoflexia bacterium | reverse complement strand
AAGCAAATGAAGTCGACGTTAAATGTTCCATTCCAAATGAGTTCAATGGACCCGGAGGCGGGGCTTCCCCAGAGGACTTTTACATCATGGCTCTTGTGAATTGTTTTATAGCCACTTTTAAAGTTCTGGCTCAGAATTCAAAACTCGAATTTGATTCGATTGAAGGAGCTGGAAATTTAATAGTGGATCGAAACGACTCCGGTGTTCCATGGATGGCAAAAGCAAACTTGAACTTTCAACTCAAAGGGGCAAAAGATAAAGACCGAGCTAAGCGTCTCTTAGAAAAGACTCAAAATGCTTCAATGATCCTAAATTCAGTGAAATCAGAGTTAAATTTTAAATTCGAACTCAACTAAGTTTTTTAAGTCATTAAAAAATAAGCGATCAGAAAACCACAGAAAACAGAGATCACTGCGCTGATGAGCATCGGGATCATGAACGAATGGTTGACGACCCATCTGCCAATTTGAACTGTTTTTGATCGATCGAACTCAATGGTAGCAATTTGACTTCCATTGGCGGGGAAAAAATAAATCCCAATGAGTGCCATCCACATAGCGACTAAATATGCGGGCTCAATGCCTAGAGTTAGACCAATGGGGATTAAAACAAGCGTTGTGCTAGATTGACTGGTGGTGAGAGCTGCCATGATAAAGATCGCCAAGGCAAAAAAGATTAGATTGGTCTTGGCAAGATTTTCAAGATGACTAATGAGATAGGCTTCGTTCCCACTGATAAACGTATTCGCCATCCATGCAATCCCAAAAAGTGCTAAAATGGAAATCATTCCAGATCGAAAAAGATTCGTTTTTGAAACTTCAGAGGGTGTTGTTTTGGTGATGAGAAGAATCAAAATACTCACTATACTCATAATCAGCATGATCAGGTGGGACATCCCCATGGATGTCAATCTTGAACTATCAGCTTCGAAGATCTGAGGTCTAAATTGACTAAATGCTGAAAGAAAAACAATCACCATCACACCCGATAAAAAAATAAAAACACTTTGCTTTGCTTGAGGCGAAACAGTCTTTTTTACTGCCTTAGCTCCTTTTTTCTTTAAGCCTTTGAGCGAGTTTAATTTTTTAAAATCAATGTCTTCACCCCGATAGTTTTGAATCCAAGCTGTGATTAAAATCGCAATCAGAGTAGATGGAATCACAATGAGTAAAATCTTGAATAGAGAAAAACCATAAGGCTCCATTAGTCCAATCATGATCGCCATTGCTGATGATACTGGACTTGAGGTAATTCCAAGTTGAGAAGCCACGGGAGCAATTGCTAATGGCCGCTCGGGGCGAATTTTATTTCGAAAAGAAATTTCCTCAATGACCGGAAGGAGTGAGTAATAAACATTTCCCGTGCCTGCGCCGATTGTGAAAAGATAGGAAAAAAGGGGCGCAAGAAATGTGATGTAGCGAGGGTGTTTTTTTAAAATCCTCTGTGCGATCCCCACTAAATAATCCATCCCTCCAGCGCCAAACATGGCTGAGGCAGCAATAACCACTGTGAAAATTATTCCAATCGCACTGATGGGAATATTTCCGGGAGGGAGATGAAAAAAAGTAGAAAGTAAAAATACTCCAATGAATCCCCAAAGCCCAATGGCAATGCCCCGCATTCTTACTCCAATGGAGATACACCCTAGGACTATGAGTCCTTGTGCAAAAACGCTAGTTCCATTCATCTTGACTCTCTTTCTTTTCTTAAAAAGACTTCTACTTCATGAGTCAGAGCACTAAGGAGCTTCTCCTCAAAAGCTGAATGCCCCGCATGAGGAACAATGTTGATTCGACAGTTGCTCAAGGTCTGATGGAGCCACCATGCAGAAACAGGTGGACAAATCAGATCAAATTCACCTTGAATGATAGAAATTGGAATATCCTTAAGTCTTGAGAGATTTTTCAAAGAAAAATAGTCTTTTTTTAAAAATCCAAGGCGTGAAAAATAAAAGCTCTCTAAACGAGCCATGGTTCGATGCTTTTGTTCAATCACTTGTGGAATCTGGTTGCGTTTATCAGTATCAAAATAGGAAAGTCGATGATCCCATTGATTCCAAGCTAAGATGGCAGATTCTGAGGTTTCTGTATCTGCTGAGATAATTTTCTGATGATACTCAGAAATAGGACTCCCTTGAATCTCAATCCCCTGAAGCGGTTTTAAAAATTGCTCGAACGCCTCAGGATAAATTCTCCTAGCTCCAGACTTGCGAGACCAATCCAACTCTTCTTGGGAACATAAAAACACACCTCTTAAGAGGATAGCCTGAATCACATCAGGATGTTCAATGGCATAAGCTAACGACAACGTCGTGCCCCAGCTCCCACCGAAAAGGGACCATTTTTTAATTCCCAGATGAATTCTTAGTTTCTCAAAATCAGAAATAAGATCCCAGGTAGTGTTATTCTCTAAAGCCCCACTGGGTTGACTTTTCCCAGATCCCCTTTGGTCAACAAAGATCACTCGATCTTGTGAAAAGTCAAAAAACTGATAATCCCGCTTGCTAAACCCAGCTCCGGGGCCACCATGAACAAAAAGTATGGGTGATTCTTCAAGAGGGCCCCAGTCTTCAAAATAGATTTGGTGCAAATCATCCACTTGGAGCCAGTCTTTTCGGTTCGTGGAAGCTTGATTTTTTATGGTCATGGCTTTGGTACTATCGATTCTAAAGATCACTGTCAAAAAATCGATTGTCTATCACCGACTGACCAACAATGAGTTTCATTTAAACATCGGGAGGAAGTTTAGATCGAATGCGATTGGTAAAGATTTTACGAATCCAACTATCCTCATCTTCATCGTAAATTTCACCTAAAAATTCTTCTAATATATCTTCAAGTGCAACAATCCCTACTCGTTCACCAGAGGTAGAATAGACGATTGCCATGTGACTATGGCTTTTTTGCATGAGTCGAAGAATCGCAAGGGCAGTGTCCGCTTCACTAACTTTTAATGCGGGTCGAATCAGATTTTGCCAGTCTTTGCCTCCATTTTCTCGGTAAGCTAAAAACTCTTTTGTATGTAAAATCCCTCGTACTTGATGATTTTTATCCAAGACCGGAAGCCGGGTGTGTCCAGAAGCGAAAACAACTGACACAACATTTTGAAGAGTATCAGATTCAATAACGGAGACAGTCTCTTCCCAGGGAACAATAAAGTTTTTAATTTTTCTTTTTTCAATAAACGCGAAGTTTAAAATGGCTTCTCGATGAGACGGATTCTCTGAAGCAATTTCAATTTTATTTTGATCGTCTTGGCTGGATTTTGGTTTGGGTTTAGAACGAGGAAAAAATGTACGAAGGACCCACTTTGTTGCCCACTCCAAAGAAGAAACTACGGGTGAGAAAATTCGATCCGCAATGGCAATCCACCGAGCTCCCTTTAACGCGATCGTCATCGGAGAGCGAAGTGCGAGCGTTTTCGGAGTGATTTCTCCAAGGACAACACTGATAAAGCTAAGAGGCAAGACAATCAGCAAAACCGACACCACTTGAGCCGCAAAGTCCCCCATGCCAAGGGCATCAATTAAGTAAGGTTGAATACTCTCTGCTGCTCCTACTCCGCCGACAGTTGCTGCGAGGGCTCCCACAAGGGTGATTCCAGTTTGAATGACCGATAGAACCCTTTCAGGATTCTCCCGTGTCTTTAAAAGCCAGCGAGCCGCGGGAGGGCCATTTTTCTCTATGATTTTTAACTCCACTCGAGAAACGCTGACAAATGCCATTTCAAAGGCAGCAAGAAGTGCATTGATAACCAAGCAGACTATAATGATAAGAAGTTGTTCCATAAATCGAAGATCTAAGAGTAGTTTGGGCTAATGGTGCAAATCTGTCAATTACTAGATTGTCTATCAGATTCGATCCTAAATCCCTAGTGCAAAAATGAGGAATGCTGCTGCCACTCCTTCATAGGATCGATGAAAGCTTTTCGCACAGCTCACCAGTTGAGAATTTATCGTGTGGCAGATATAACCAAATAACCTACGGACCATTCATCATCACGGGATCCTATTTTGGTAACGAGCGATTGAGAAGAGCAGTTATGATTACAGATTTATCACTTTGGATGCAGTTAGTTCTCACAGCTTTTTTATTTTATTTTATCATGAAATCATCTGAGTTCATTGTTGATGCTGCATCGGACATTGCAAAACGGCTAGGAGTGTCTGAACTTCTTGTAGGGCTCACCGTGGTTGCATTCGGAACCTCGGCTCCGGAATTTGCCGTCACGGGTATGGCTTCACTCAAAGGTGCAAGTGGCATTGCTTTGGGGAACGTAGTGGGGTCAAATATTTTTAATGTTGGAATAATTTTAGCATTGGTGGCAATCGTCAGTCCGATTCAAATTTCTAAAGAACTTTTTTTCCGTGACTCTATCTTTTTGCTTCTAAGTTCAGTTTTGCTCACATTTTTTTGCGTAACAGATGCCACAGTTAGTCAGGTAGAAGGAGCCATCTTTCTATTTCTCCTTTTATTCTATCTTTTCATTTTATTCAAAAAAAGCCGAGCGGATCGAAGATCACAGTCACTTCGGTGGACGTCTGCAGATTTTGTCAATGCAGGTATGGCGAAGGCTCTCGGAAAGCTGATCATTGGTCTCCTTCTGTTATTATTAAGCTCTAGAGTGATCGTAGACATTGCAATTGATATTGCTCGTGACTTTAATGTCAGTGAGTGGTTGATTGGAACAACCCTGATTGCAGCTGGAACATCGTTGCCGGAGCTTGCTACTGCGATCATGAGCCTAGTGAAAAAAAGAGCTGATATTGGGATAGGCAATATTGTAGGATCAGAAATCTTTAATGTGTTTGGAGTCATTGGATTGGCTGCGCTTGTTTCTCCTGTAGAGCAAATTACAGAATTAACTCCCATTTATTTACTCCTCACAATGACCTTTGCGCTTAAGATTTTTATGCGCACTGGGTGGCAAATCAGTCGAACTGAAGGCGTACTACTCATGCTTTTTGCTTTTTTTAGGTGGGGGATCACTTTTTAAGATTTAGTGAGCGTTTTATAGGTGCTAGTAGTTGAGTGAAACACCTATTTACTAGCAGGCTCTTGTTTTCCTTTTTCCACGCTAAAGTCATTTGTTATAGTCTTTTTTATGAGAAAACTTGATTTTTGTTCAAAAAAGGCTCTGCAAAGTGGGTTGCTGTTGATCGTCCTTACGTTAACTCCGTGGAGTGCCTTTAGCCAATCGTTGGTGGAAAATCCATTCCTACATTTTAAAAACTTTTTAAAAAATAAACAGACAGTCGTTTTCAAAATTGAAAAAGATCTCAATGCAGATGGTGTCAGTGATTTCTTACTGGCGAATGCCGCGAAGATTACTCCAAATGGAGGGCCTTGGAAAGTATACCTTACTCGAAGTGACGGCCGCTATGATTTAGTTGAACAAGATTTTATTTTTCATCCATCAGCTATTCATTTCAAAGGGAAAAACCGAGTCATTGTATTTCGAAGAGCTCAACCTTTGGAAGGCGATTTAGTAGAAGTAGTTTTTAATCAAGGAGAAATGAAAGAAGTTAAACGAAAGCCTTTCAGAATGAATTCGGATAGTTCAAGGAATCGATTTAAGCAGTTGTTTGGCAGTTTGTTCAAATCTCCAGTGCATCGATCGTGTGCTGCAAAACTTTTTTTGAAAGGGGAATGTGTTTGGAAATGAGTTGTGGAGCATTCATTCTTGGAGATCAACTTTTCCCAAAAACCTATTTAAACTCATTTAAGTCAAAAAAAATCCTGATGGTAGAAGACCGCGAGCTTTGCACTCATTTTCGGTATCACAAACTAAAGCTTGTTTATTTTTTATCAGCAATGCGCCATTATTATGAGGCAATTGATAAGCGAAAGTTTGATGTTGAATATCATCCGCTCGATCAGCTGAAAAAAAAATCCAAATCAAACAAGAAATTAGCTCCTACTGGATTTGAACACTCTATTACTCAATTCATAAAAAAAAATAAGATCACTCAAATTGAGAGTTTTGAGATCAACGATACATTTTTTCGAGAGAAGCTTAAAAAAATCTTTAGAAGACTTAAAATTGATTGGCTCGTTTATCCTACCCCTATGTTTGTGACCTCTCGTACTGACTTTTCGAAGTACCTTGAAAAACAAAAAAGACCGTTTATGAAAACTTTTTATGAAGAGCGTCGAAAAGAGACAGGCGTTCTTATGAAGAATGCCAAGCCAGTGCAAGGTAAATTCTCATTTGATCAAGAAAATCGCAAAAAGTTACCTAAAAAAATAGAGATACCAGAACCCCCTTTGCCAAGTATAGATAAAACTACTAAAGAGGTG
>CAYLWK010000357.1:0-3661 GCA_964387255.1 uncultured Oligoflexia bacterium | reverse complement strand
ATCCTCAACGCAATTTGGCAATCCTTGATGGTCACATTCGAGTCGGGAGGTTTAATCTCCAAGGGGGCTTGTACCGACTTCGGTCAAATCGAAGCGAGATAGGAGTGGATCATACTCGCTATCGACGAACACTTCTGCGGTTAGCAGACTATCTTAAAGCAGATGCGATGATGGATGCTCTAATTCGGAGCGAATCTGGAGAATGATGATTTTTCAGGCATCCTCGAAGCTAAAAGCAATTGAGGGTGGGGTGAGTTTTTAGAATAAATAGTGAATGCTGGCTCCGAGAAAAGGAGAATAGCCCCCGATTCTTAGTGAAACGCTTCCATCGCTCACAGCCAAAGTGGCGCCTGCATCGAAATTAAAAAGAATGTGATCTAATGATGGAATGATAAAGTGCACTCCCAAAAGGGCTGAGGCGTTGAAATAAAAGGATCCTAAGGTGGTTCCTAGTCCAAATCCACCACCGGTGTGAAGTCCTGTGTAAGCGGTGCCATTGAGTGTGTAGCGATAAAGCCCTCCAAACCCAAAAGATAAACCAGGAGAGGTGGTTTCTAAACCTGCAAGCAATTGCAGAGCGTGGCGCTTAGTGAATTGAAGCCACATCGATGGAGAAGCGCTTAGGTTCACGACCCCAGACGATGAAGTAGCGATCCCTAGTCCAAATTGGTTTTGATCCGATTTTCGGGACTGAGATCGAGAGTATTGAAGGCGATCAAAATGACCATAGGTGACTTTCGTGGATTTGGGCTTTTTAGCTTTTTCTTGAGGCAAACTTGCAGCCCGAGGTGCTGAGTAGGCATCAAAGCTGGGTACCCCAACGGTAAAAATTGCCAAGATGATTGAAAAACTCCAACTGAATTGATTAAAAACCTTCATAGGGAATTGATCACCCTAAAAATTCTCTCAGTCAACGTTCAAAAATAAATAGCTTTGCATGGCGCCATGAGTTAGGCGAGTGACATGGCGATCAAAGACTTTTTTCTAGCAGTGATGTTTAGCTTGGGCGTGGGATATTTTCTATGGATGGTCGGCATTGAACCCGTCAGGGCCTCAGAGTCAGATTGCCAAGCTCAGATGACGGACCCTTTGTCTTTGGATGAAAGGGAGCAACTTCAGTCGAGGCGTGTGAGGGTACAAGTCTATTTGAATCCGCCTGTAGCTTCGGAAGAGGGTCCTCTGGAGGTGGTGGGGGGTCGGCAAGACTTGGAAGTCTTTGAGCAGGTTCGAGCAGCGGTTCGATCGGCACTAGTGACACGAAGAAAGGCCATCAATGCATCCGGTACTCTTGGAATTTCTATTTCGAGAAAGCTTTTTTTGCATCCAAGGCAAGCACAGTCATCTAGAAGTAGGTCAGATGCTCAAGAAAGCGGAGGAGATCAACGCTTAGTGATTGAAGATCATTACTACGAGGTGGCAGGGAGTGTTCGCGAAATAGAGCTATTTTTTGATCAGGCAATCACCACTCTTTCCACGGGGCGAATGATCTTTAAGTTCCCACCTAAAATCATCCCAGAAGCGGGCTTGGTTTCATTAAGTGGAAATTATTTTTCTGTGTCGAGCGATTGATCAATTTTCTTTTTCAGTGATTCACCCTTCGATTTGATTAATCTCAGTTGACAATTGGGTGAAAGAGTGGAAATTTGCGCTTTTAGTCTTTCATCAGTGGAGTGAGTCAGTTCGGATTGATTCTGGTGGTGGAAGTGTCTTTGAAAAGCTCAAGTGATTTCAATGGGCTGGAGTAGCTCAGTTGGTAGAGCAGCTGATTTGTAATCAGCCGGTCGGGGGTTCGAGTCCCTTCTCCAGCTCCAGGTAAGATTTTCTTGGCGGATGATTCAGGGAGGGATGCCCGAGCGGCCAAAGGGACCAGGCTGTAAACCTGGCGGCTTATGCCTACGAAGGTTCGAATCCTTCTCCCTCCACCACGAAGAAATTGAGCTGAAAAGGCAAGTGAGGTTAAAAGTTTAAGCCTGTGCGGGAGTAGCTCAGTTGGCTAGAGCATCAGCCTTCCAAGCTGAGGGTCGCGAGTTCGAGTCTCGTCTCCCGCTCCATTTTTCTAAAATGATCCAGACTTGGCCTGACTGTGAAATGAGAGCGTTGACAAATTAAGCGTCAGCGATCTCGGTGAACTACTCACAAAGCTTTGAAAGAGCCGATGTGAATGGTCATGAGATTTCGAGTCAAGAGTGTCGCTGGTTCATGGGTGATCATGGATGCAGGTGCTGTTGTAGCTCAGCGGTAGAGCACTCCCTTGGTAAGGGAGAGGTCGAGGGTTCAATTCCCTTCAACAGCTCCAGGTTTTGGGAGTTGGAGACTTTCCCGAATTGGGCAGGGCTGGGATGGTGAGGGTCATCCAGACGAGGTCAATCAAAACAATGCGCTTAGGGTAGGGAAGGCAAAATGGTTTGATTGAAAACAAAAATTTGAGGCGACGGTGTTAAAATTTTTAAGCTTAAATATTTTAAATTAAAGAAGAGTTCATAACGTTAAAGAAGAAGAAATTGGAATCGGAAACAACTAGATCATAAAAGCACTCGCAAGAGCAAGATAGGGAGAAGGATCGATCATGAGCAAAGAGAAATTTGACAGGAAGAAGCCCCACGTCAATATCGGAACGATAGGTCACGTGGATCATGGAAAGACGACATTAACGGCAGCGATCACGAATGTATTGGCTAAAAAGGGAGAAGCGGAAGCGCGAGCGTTTGATCAGATTGACAATGCACCTGAGGAGAAGGAGCGAGGGATCACGATCAATACGTCGCATGTGGAGTATGAGACGGTAAAGCGACACTATGCGCATGTGGATTGTCCTGGTCACGCGGATTATGTGAAGAACATGATCACGGGAGCGGCGCAGATGGACGGAGCGATTTTGGTGGTTTCAGCGGCGGATGGTCCGATGCCTCAGACTCGAGAGCACATTTTGTTAGCACGGCAGGTAGGCGTACCAGCGATTGTGGTGTTTTTGAATAAATGCGACATGGTGGATGATGACGAGTTATTGGACTTAGTGGAGATGGAAGTCCGAGAGTTATTGAATAAGTATGAGTTTCCTGGAGACGATATACCGATCATCCGAGGTTCAGGCTTAAAGGCGCTTGAAGGGGATGAGGGAGAGATGGGCGCGCAGGCGATTTACAAGCTGATGGAAGCAGTGGATGAGACGGTCCCGACGCCGACACGAGATACGGAGAAGCCATTTTTGATGCCGATCGAGGATGTGTTTTCGATATCAGGACGAGGCACGGTGGTGACGGGTCGAGTGGAGCGAGGAGTGATCAATGTGGGTGAAGAAGTAGAGATCATTGGAATTCGACCGACGACGAAGACGACAGTGACGGGAGTGGAGATGTTCCGCAAGTTATTGGATCGCGGAGAAGCGGGCGATAATATTGGAGCACTTTTACGAGGCACGAAGAAAGAAGATGTGGAGCGAGGCCAGGTGTTAGCAAAGCCGGGCAGTGTGACGCCTCATAAGAAGTTTAAAGGGCAGGCCTATATTTTGACGAAGGAAGAAGGGGGTCGGCACACGCCATTTTTCAAAGGGTATCGACCTCAGTTTTATTTCCGAACGACGGATGTGACAGGGGTGGTGACGCTTCCGGATAATGTTGAGATGGTGATGCCAGGAGATAATATCTCAATGGAAGTGGAATTG